>JAUQQI010000320.1 GCA_030549955.1 Chloroflexota bacterium | reverse complement strand
GCCGGCGGGGCGTTGAACCAGAGGAAGCCCATTCCGGCGCCGATCAGGGCCGAGATGGCCAGAATGCAGTGAGATGTAGCGGTGGCGATGTGGGGCGGGAAAGAAAAAAGATAAACCAGGGCTGGCACATGGATGATCCCGCCCCCAATCCCCAGGATACTTGAAAGAAACCCGATAAAGAAGCTCAGGACGATCCCGGCCGGCTCGTTAAACGCATATTTATAGCGCTCACCCATGACGTCGGTGATTACCCGCCGGGTGTACCAGGCCGGCAATGCCGCTTCAACCTCCTCCTCGACCGCCAGGCCGGCCTCCCGGGGCCGGACCACTATAAACCCGGCCAGGGCAATCAAAAGGACCCCGAACACCAGGCTGAAGAGGCGGCCCGTAAAAAAGCTGCTTAGATAGGCCCCGATAATCGAGCCCGGAATCGTTGCGGCCGCAAACCGGAGACCTGTCCGGTAATCGATGCGCTTCTGACGGGCATACGATACGGTGCCGGAGAGGGCATTGAGAAAAACGACTGTGAGAGAGGTGCCGGCGGCCTGCTGAGGCGGCAGATGAAACATAAGAAGCAGGGCCGGGACGATGAGGGGGCCGCCCCCGGCCCCGATGAGGGTGCCGTAGGCTCCGACGAACAGACCGACGGCGAAGAGTATGACGATAGTGGTCATATCGGGCATCCGGTATGCCTCCTCAAGCTGTGGCCCCAGGACCGAGTCCGGCCACTCTTGGCCGGGCCACCGCTTAAGGTATTTTAGCAGACCTACCGGGCCTCCAAGAAATTTTTAAGTTTGCTCTTATTGCCCTCTAATAGTCCCCCCCGTAAAATTGGGGTGACAATGCTCCGCAGGTACTCCCTGCAAACCCTTCGGAAGGAGGTTGGAAGAGGATGCCCGAAGCTGTAACGACCAAGCCCGGAATCCGTCCGCTGGCAGACCGGGTTGTTGTCAAACCCCGTCAACGGGAAGAAGTGACAAAGTCTGGCATTGTTCTGCCCGACACTGCCCGTGAGAAACCGCAGGAAGGCGTGGTCATCGCCGTAGGGCCGGGCCGGATGCTTGAGAACGGCACCGTCGTTCCCCTCGACGTGAAGGAGGGTGACGTGGTGCTCTTCGCCAAGTATGCCGGCACCGAAGTCAAATTCGGCGATGAAGAATACCTGATCCTCCGCGAATCCGACATTCTTGCCGTTCTGACCGAAGAGTCCAAATAATCAGTCGAGGGAGGTGAGACGATGCCTGCCAAGCAGATTCTGTTCGGTGAGGAGGCCCGCCGGGCCCTTCGCCGCGGCGTGGATATTACCGCCGAAGCCGTCGGGTCGACCCTGGGTCCGCGGGGCCGCAACGTCGCCCTTGAGAAGAAGTGGGGGGCTCCCAGCATCACCCACGACGGCGTAACGGTCGCCAAGGAGATCGAGCTTAAGGACCCGTTTGAGAACATGGGCGCCCAGCTTCTCAAGGAGGCGGCGACCAAGACCAACGACGTCGCCGGCGACGGCACGACCACGGCGACCGTCCTTGCCCGGGTTCTCATCGATGAGGGCCTCAAGGTCGTAACCGGGGGCGTAAACCCGATGCTTATCAAGCGGGGCCTTGACAAGGCCACCGAAAAGGCCGTCGAGGCGATCCGCAACCTCTCCAAGCCCCTCGGCGGGAAGGAGGACATCGCCCACGTCGCGACCATCTCCGCTAACGACGAGGAGATCGGCAACCTGATCGCCGAGGTGATGGAGAAGGTCGGTAAGGATGGGGTCATTACCGTCGAGGAGGGCAAGGGGCTGAAGTTTGAGGTCGAGTACGTCGAAGGAATGGAGTTCGACCGCGGATATATCAGCCCCTACTTCGTCACGAACCCCGAGCGGATGACGGCCGAAATCGAAGAGCCGTACATCCTGGTCACCGACCGGAAGATCTCGGCCATCAACGACATCCTGCCGATCCTTGAGCGACTGCTCCAGGCCGGCAAGAAGGACCTGGTGATCATCGCCGAGGATGTCGAGGGCGAGGCCCTGGCCACCCTGGTCGTGAACAAGCTCCGGGGTGTCCTCAATGTCCTGGCGGTTAAGGCCCCGGGCTTCGGCGACCGGCGCAAGGCGATGCTCGAGGACATCGCCATCCTGACCGGTGGCCGGGTCATCTCCGAGGAGCTGGGCCGCAAGCTCGAGAACACCACCTTGCAGGACCTCGGTCAGGCCCGCCGGGTTGTCGCCGACAAGGACAACACCACCATCATCGAGGGCCGGGGCTCGCCGGAGGCGATCCAGGCCCGGATCCGGCAGATCAAGGCCCAGATCGAGGAGACCACGTCCGACTACGACCGGGAGAAGCTCCAGGAGCGGATGGCGAAGCTCTCCGGCGGCGTCGCCGTAATTAAAGTTGGCGCCCCGACCGAGGTCGACCTCAAATATCGCAAGACCCGGGTTGAGGATGCCCTGTCGGCGACCCGGGCGGCGGTCGAAGAGGGCATCGTACCGGGCGGCGGGGTCGCCCTGCTGGTCGCGGCCAAGGCCCTGGAAGAGCTCAAGTTTGGAGGCGACGAGGACTTCGGCGTTCAGATTCTGCGCCGGGCCCTCGAAGAGCCCACCAGGCTCCTGGCCGAGAATGCCGGCCTTGACGGCGGCGTCATCGTCGGGGAGATCCGCCGGCGGCAGGAGGTCGAAAATAACCCGAACCTCGGCTTCGACGTAATGGCCGAAGAGTACGTCGACATGCTTGCCCGCGGGATCATCGACCCGACGAAGGTGACCCGCTCCGCCCTGGAGAACGCCGTGTCGGTAGCCGGCATGGTGCTTACCACCGAGGCCCTGGTCACCGAGATCCCCGAGAAGGAGAAGACTCCGGCCACCCCGTCGCCGGAGTACTGATCCCCCGGGTCGACAACGAAAACAACCTGGGGACCGGGCAAAATCCCGGTCCCCAGTATTTTTTAGCAATGCGCGAAACCGGACTGACTGTTATCGGGCTTGACCTGGCGGCCAGACCGTGGCGGCCAACCGGGGTGGCGGTCCTGACCGCCGGGAAAATTCGGACGAGCCTGGTATTTATGGACGAAGAGCTTATCCGCCTTGTAGTCGCCCATTATCCCCGGCTGATAGCCATCGACGCCCCCTTGTCCCTGCCGGCGGGCCGGTGCTGCCTCCGGCCCGACTGCGATTGCCGCCGGTTCGGAATTTCCCGCCGCTGCGACCGGGAGCTGGTCCGCCAGGGCTTTCGGGTCTTCTGGACGGCCCTCCCATCGATGGTCGAGCTTACCTGCCGGGGTGTTGCCCTCGCTGGGCGGCTCAGGACTGCCGGCTTCGAAGTCATCGAGGTCTTCCCCGGCGCCGCCCAGAAGCGGCTCGGCCTGCCCCGCAAGCAGGACAACCGGGCCGAACTCGCCCGCCGGCTCGCCGACGCCTGGGGACTCGTCCTGCCGGCCGGCCGCCGGCTGACCCACGATGAGCTGGACGCCGCTACGGCCGCGATTGTCGGCTTGCTATACCTCCAGGGCCGGGCCGAGGCTATCGGCGACCCGGCCGAGGGGCAGATCATCCTGCCGGCCCCGGCCTGAGGTAAGCCGCAACCTGACCGGCAATTTCTCGGGCCTGCCGGATGAGGTCTGCCAGGCCGATGCCCCGATACGACGCCCCGACCAGGAAGAGACCCGGCAAGACCTTGAGTTCTGCCTCCACTCGCCTGACCCACTCCAGGTGACCGACCCGGTACTGGGGCATGCCGTCCGCCCACCGCCGGACGAGGACCACCTCCGGCTTCTCAGGAAGCCGGGCGACCCGCCGCAGTTCGGCCCAGACCCGTCCCGCAAGCTCCTCATCGGTCAGCTCCCACCAGGCCGCTCCCCCGGCCCGACCGGTGTAGGCCCGAATCACCGTCCAGTCCGGCCGGGCCGACCCGGGCCACTTGACGGACGACCAGGTCGCCCCGGTAATCAGCAGGCCGGCCCGGGGTGGCGCCAGAAACCCCGTCCCCGGAAGGCCGGGGTCGCCCCGGTAACCGAAGACAACGACCCCGACGGATATGAGCTCCTGGGCCCGGAGTACTCCGGCCAAGGCCGGCGCGGCATCGGCCAACAGCGTCGCTGCCCGCGGAGCCGGCACGGCCAGGATGACCCCGTCGGCGACGAGCGAATGCCCGCCGACCCGGACCAGCCAGCGGCCGTCCCCGGCCGGGGCCACAGCCTCCACCGGCGACCGGAGCCAGACCCGGTCAGGTTCGAGCCGGGCCGCCAGGGCTTCGACAAGCCGCCCCAGGCCACCCCGCAACGATTTCAGCCCCCCGGTTTCGACGGCCTGTCGGCGCACCGCCCCCAGCCCCCGAACCAGGCTCCCATACCTTCTCTCGATTTCCCGGTACTGAGGAAACAGCGCCAGTAGGCTAAGCCCATAAACATCGGCTGAATACAGGCCGGCAAAGAGGGGGTCGGCGTACCGCTCGGCCACCTCCCGCCCGAGTCGCCGGGCAAAAAAGGCCCCGAGCGACTCATCGGCATCATCCCGGCGGGGCGGTAAAACCAGGTCGAGCAGGATCCGAGCCTTGCCAGGCAGGCTGAAGAGGCCACTCCGGGCAAAGGACCACAACCGGGCCGGATTCGGAATCGGGTGAAGCCGGCCGGCCCAGTAAATAAAGGCGGGCAGTGGGGCTGGCGAAACCATCTC
>JAUQQI010000194.1 GCA_030549955.1 Chloroflexota bacterium | reverse complement strand
GTGGTAGGCCTCGAGGGCAAGGTCCGTTGGGGTGAGCACGTCGTTCGCGGCCACGACCATCAGCAACGGCGTTGGCGCAACCCGGTCGATGTAAACCCACGGCTCGTACTCCATCAGCATTTCCACCGAGCGGAGGGTTACCTCGTTCCGCCAGGTCGGCGCCCGGGTTCGCCCGGTCTCGGTGAACCACTGCCAGGAATCCGGAGTTGGCAGGGCGCATGGGATCCTGGTCGGGTCTTCAGCCACCACCGCGACCATGGCCGGGGGCTCGCCCCGAAATCTGGCCTCCCGGTCGGCGTCGAATTGGGCCCTGAGCTGGCCAATCAGGTCGTTACGGACGAGGCGCAGGACGTTCCGGTAGCCGCTCACCAGGGGGACCTGGGCCACCACACACTTTACCCGGCGGTCAATGGCCCCGACGACCAGGACGTGGCCGCCGCTGTAGCTGCTCCCCCAGATGCCGATGCGGCCCCCATCCACCTCCGGGAGGGTTCGGACGAAGGTGATAGCGTGCCGGTAGTCCCGGACCTGCGCCCAGGGGTCAATCTCCTGGCGGGGTTCGCCGTCGCTGGCCCCAAAATTGCGGTTGTCAAAAACCAGGACCCCAAGGCCGGCCCGGTGGAAGGCCTCGGCGTAGCGGTCCAGGTACATCTCCTTGACCGCTGAAAAGCCGTGGGCCATGACGACCGTCGGAACCGGGCCGGTGGCGCCATCGGGGTAATAAAACCAGCCCCGCAGGGTCACACCCTCCGCGTTGAACTCAATATCCCGCCGCATGCCAACCTCCTCTCAGGGGGATCAGTATCATTTTGAACCACCTGGGCCCGGCGCGCAAGCCCATCACCCGGAGCCCAGGTCCGGTTCAGAGGGTAAGCGTCAGGGTTGCCCCGGCCAGGTAGAGGGCCACGGCGTACCAGAAGACGACCCCGAGGCCGAAATACTGGGCCAGAAGGCCGAGAATGAGGGGGGAAATCGCCGCGAAAAGGGCATTGTTTCCCCACATCAGCCCGATCATGCTCCCTTCCAGCCGGAGGCCGTCGGCGATATCCATGGCCGCGGCCTGAAGGACCGGGTTCGCCGCGTAGAGGATGGCTCCCATCAGGCCGACGAGGACCGTCAGGCCGATGCCGTGCCCGACGGTCCCCATTCCAGCCGCGAGCAGGGCCGACCCACCCATCACCCCCACGACCACCCGCTTTCGCCCAACCCGGTCAGAAAGCCCGCCGAGCAGCGGTCCCGTGACAATTCCCAGGCCGGTCAGGAGCGAAACGTGAAACCCGACCATGACAGGGTCCAGGCGGAGGCTTTCGCTCAGGTAGATGGGCAGGAAAACGAGGAGGGCATTATCGGCCATACCGCGCAGGCCGGCCACGACCATGAGCCTCGGCAGGGCTCCCGCCCGGAAGAGTCGGGCCAGGGCCCGGAAGAGATCCCGAACTCCCGTCGAGGTAGCCCCCCGGGCACCCGGACCGTCCGAGACCCACCGGAGGGCAACCAGCAGGACCCCGGCGATGGCAAGGGCGGGGCCGACGGACAGCTGCAGGACTCCCCGCCAGTCCATCACCCGGAGGAGGACGCCTGCCAGCAGCGGTCCGGCCGTATCCCCAACGCTCCCGCTGGCCCGGTGGAGGGCAATGAGCAGCCCCCGCCGTGCCGGAAACCGCTGGGAGAGGATGCTGAGGGCCGGCGGGTGCCACAGCGACCCGGCCCCGGTGGCCAGTCCGAAGGCCAGCGCCAGCAGAATGTAAGACGGGGCGGCGGCCGCAAGGAAGTATCCGACCCCCATCAGACCGAGGGCCAAAGCGAGCATCAGGGGCCGGTACTGCCGAAGCCGGTCGGCCAGGACCCCGCCCCCAATACTGGAGACTCCCCCCGTAAGCCGCCGGACCGTGTCAATGAGGCCCGCCTCAAGCGGCGTGAGGCCCAGGCCGGAATAGATGGCCGGCAGAATGACCAGGAAGCCCTGGCCGTAGGTGTGCTGGACGGCATGGCTGCCGATGACTGCAACCGGAACGAGCCGGTCAGCCGCGCCTGCCGGGGCGGCTGTACTGACGGTGGTCCGCTGGGTCACCTGGGTACCTCCGGCGCCTCTGAAGTGACTGCTATATAATAGTCGGGTTGGCCCCTTTCGGCAAAACCCTTCGGAGGCCTGGAGGATGGTTACCGTCAGCGGCAGGCTCCTCGGCGCCCCGGTCAAACGGGTTGAGGACCCCCGGTTCGTTACTGGCGCCGCCCGGTATGTGGCCGACATCCGCCTGCCCGGCATGCTCTACGTCGCCTTTCTCCGAAGCCCCCATGCCAGCGCCCGGATCCGCCGGCTTGACCCTTCCCCGGCCCGGGCGCTGCCCGGCGTGGTCGCGGTGCTGACCGGCGAAGACATTGCCGGACTGGGCGATATGCCCGTCAACCGGGTGGTTGAAGGCATGCGGGTTCCGCCGCATCCGCTGCTGGCCCGGGACCGGGTCCGGGCTGTCGGCGAGCCGGTGGCCGCGGTGGTGGCCGAAAGTGCCGCCGTGGCCCGGGATGCGCTGGACCTTATTGAGGTCGAATCCGAGCCCGGCCCGGCCGTAGTTGACCCGGAGGAAGCCCTGAAGCCGGAGGCGCCACCGGTCCACCCGGAGTTCGGGACGAACGTGGCGTACACCTTCGGACGCGAGGGCGGGGATGTCGAAGGGGCCTTTGCCCGGGCCGACCGGGTTGTCCGCCTGAGGATTGCCCACTCCCGCATTGCGGCGGTGGCCATGGAGCCCCGGGGCGCCCTGGCCGTCCCTGACCCGGCCACCGGTGAGCTGACGGTCTGGATATCAACCCAGTCCGTCTACAACGTTCGCAACGCCCTTTCGGCGGTCCTGGGCGAACCCGACCATCGTATCCGGGTCATCGCCCCCGACGTTGGGGGCGGCTTCGGGTCGAAGGGGTGCGCCTACCGGGAGGAGGTCCTCACCGCCTATCTGGCCCGAAGGTTGGGACGACCGGTTCGCGTGGCCGCAGCCCGGAATGAGGACCTGCTGAGCACGATGCAGGCCCGGGAAGAAGTCGACTACGTCGAGGCGGCCGTCAGCCGCGACGGTCGGGTTCTCGGTCTGAAAGTGGAAAGCATATATAACCTGGGGGCGTTTCTCCAGCTCAGCACGCCCATGCCGCCCCTCCGGACCCCCGTTTACTGCGTCGGGGCCTACGACATCCGCAACGTCCGGACCCGGGTGACCGCCGTCTTCACCAACACCGTACCCACCGGCCCCTACCGGGGCGCGGGCCGGCCCGAGGCGGCCTTCGTGGCCGAACGGCTCATGGACGAGGTGGCCCGGGAACTTGGCCTGGACCCGGCCGAAGTCCGGCGGCGAAACTTTATCCGGCCCGACCAGTTCCCCTACCGGACAGCTACCGGGGTGGTCTACGACAGCGGCGACTACGGCCGGGCCCTCGACCGGGCCCTGGAACTCGTCGACTATGCCGGCCTGCGGGCCGAGCAGGCCCGGGCCAGGGCCCGGGGCGAACTTATGGGCATTGGCCTGGCAACCTACATCGAGCTTTCGGCCCAGGGCTGGGAGAGTGGGGCGGTTCGGGTCGAGCCGAGCGGGCGGGTGACGGTCCTGACCGGCTCGGTGCCCCACGGGCAGGGGCACGAAACGGCCTGGGCCCAGGTCGTAGCCGACCAGCTCGGGATACCCCTGGAAAACATCCGGGTCCGGTGGGGAGACACCGGGGCGGTGCCGGTCGGCATCGGAACCTTCGGGTCGAGGAGCGGGGCCCTGGCCGGCAGCGCCCTGGTGGTTGCGGCCGGGAAGGTGAAGGAGAAGGCCATCCGGATTGCGGCCCACCTGCTGGAGGCGTCGCCTGACGACCTGGTTTACGAGGAGGGCAGGGTCTTCGTCCGGGGGGCGCCGGGCCGGGCCGTTACCCTCGAACAGATCGCCCGGGCGGCCTACAGCCGGGCGCCGGCCCCCGGGATTGAGCCGGGCCTGGAGGCCACGGCCTATTTCCAGGCCCCGCACGAAGGCTACTCCTTCGGGGCTTACGTGGCGGTCGTCTGGGTCGACCCGGAGACCGGGGTTGTCCGCCTCGAAAAGCTGGTGGCGGTCG
This sequence comes from Chloroflexota bacterium, assembly GCA_030549955.1. Taxonomy (GTDB): domain Bacteria; phylum Chloroflexota; class Dehalococcoidia; order JAUQQI01; family JAUQQI01; genus JAUQQI01. The sequence continues at coordinate 578 of JAUQQI010000194.1, read as the reverse complement.
ACGACTGCGGCCGGGTAATCAATCCGATGCTGGTCGAGGGGCAGATCCACGGCGGCCTCGCCCAGGGCATCGGGCAGGCCTTGCTCGAACGGGTCGCTTACGACGAAAACGGCCAGCTGCTGACCGGCAGTCTGGTGGATTACGCGGTGCCCCGGGCCGATGACCTGCCGGCCTTCCTGGTTGACCGGACGGAGACCCCAGGCCCCGGCAATCCCCTGGGGGTAAAGGGGGTCGGTGAGGCCGGAACCATCGGGGCTCCCCCGGCCATCGTCAATGCCGTCGTTGATGCCCTGGCACCCCTGGGCGTTCGCCACATCGATATGCCCCTCTTCCCGGAGCGGGTCCTGGCGGCCATCCGGGCCGCCCGGCAAAGGGCAAACGCTTAAAAGGGCCAGGCCGGCCGAAGAAGCATCCTCCGTATCGACCCGGGGCCCCCCAAAGCCCCGGAGCCCTTGGTCCCTCGCACAAAGCTCCCGGTAGCAAACGGCCGGTAGCGATGCTACAATTTGAGTGAAATCCGTAGCGGTGCTGACGGACCTACCATCGGGATGGTTGACGTACCGGTTCTTGTTTTAAAT
>JAUQQI010000059.1:4080-4685 GCA_030549955.1 Chloroflexota bacterium | reverse complement strand
CTTCGAAGCCGTACATCCAGCCGGTGCCGCTACTGCCGGCGAAGGCCCGGGCTCCGACCGAGCTGGCGTGCTTTACGATTTCGAACTGGTCGTGCTCGCTCGCTGCGACGATATACTCGGCATCCAGGTCGCCGTCGGCAATGATCTTCGAGATGGCGTCCATGACCTCGGTGTAGGGACGGATCGGGTCGGCTGCGATGACGTCGACGTCGGCAAGCCGGACGCCGTGGGCGACGGCCTGACAGCCGGTCAGCAGGTCCTCACGTTCCCAAACCGAAGTTCCGGCCCTGGTAATCATGACGTCAGCGCCTCCTTTTTCTTGAGCATGACCTTCTTCCCTTCGGGGACCCGCTCGCCCTCGAAGACGTGGACCCCGGTGCCGGTAACGAACGGGTAGGTTATTCGCACGGTGCCCTTCTTTTCCTCGGCCCAGCGGATGTAGCCTTCGGGGTCCCGCTTCCAGAACTCGTACGGGCTGCTGTTGTCTTCGAACCTGAGTTCGTCGACCATGACGATGCACTCTTTGACCGGGCAGACCTGGGCGCACCGGCCGCAGCCGACACAGTATTCGTAGTTAACGTCGTAAAAGCCATCCTCGGTCGGGT
>JAUQQI010000059.1:0-4070 GCA_030549955.1 Chloroflexota bacterium | reverse complement strand
GATGCAGAGGTCGAAGCGGATTACGGGCCGCTGGGTTCGGCTGGTGAACCGCTTGAACTGGGGGTTCCGGGACTGGCCGTTCGGCCCGGGCTTGAAGCCCCGCTTGACGGCCGGAACCACAATGCCCTCGGCAAATTCGTGCCACTTGGGGAGGGTTGGGACTTCATAGGGCCAGTCGATCCCCTGGTCCGGGGTGATGGTTTTGATGCTCTGGCGGACCTGCTCGTAGGCCTGACGTGCGGCGAGAACCCGGTGCTCCTGCTGGGTCGTGTCCCAGAGGTACTGCTCGACGGCCTCGATGCTGATAAGCCCGGGGTCGACGGCGGCGACGGCCCCGAGAACCCGCTCGCGGGTCAGGTCATCCTTATTGACCCAGAGGCCGGCAAAGCTGGCATCCCCCTCGAGGATGGCCATGTTGTAGTTGTACGGCTTGCGGCCAATGAACTTGAGGAGTTCCTCGTGGCTTCGCCGGGAAACGACCAGTAGACAGCCGCCCTCGACGACCTTCTCGTTGATGGGCCGGATGCCGTGCCAGGCCCAGGGTTCAACACCCTTGACCATGGTGTCGTCGAGGACGATGGAGATGTTGGCCTCGTCGATGTCGAGCTTGGCGCCGCACTCGGCCTCGAGTTCCTCCTCGGAGAGGTCCGGGGAGACGAAGGCAAAGTACTTGCAGGGGATGCCGTTGCGCTCGGGCGAGTCGCTGTATCGGCCGTTGGAGAAACCAACCTGACCCATCCGGGTGGCAATCAGCACAATGTCGCCGCCAATCTTCTTGGCCAGGTTTTTCTGGAAGATGCCCCGGTAGTTGATTTCAACACGCTTAATCACTGGCGTTTCCCTCCCGGTTTTCGGCTGGTGTCAGGGTCAGGCCCGCCTCGGTCACGCCAAAAAGGGCCAGGTCAACCCGGCGGATGTGGTCCTCCATGGCCTGCCGGGCGGCCGCCGGCGAACCGCCCCTGAGGGGCCCGGGAGGCGGGCGAAAGCCGGGACCGCTGGGGCGTCTGGACGCAGGGGTCCCGGCTCACGGCAAGGATTTCGGCGAGGGCCTCGGCGAGGCGGACGAGGGCCCGATTGTGGGTTGCCTGGGCGATGGCCAGGTGGAAGGCGGCGTCGGCGGCGGCCCCGGTCTCACCCCCCTGAATCTGGGCCTCCTGCTCCCGAAGGATGTCCTCCAGGCGGGAGATGTCGGCCGGGGTGGCCCGCTCGGCGGCGAGGGCGGCCACTGCCGGCTCAACGATCAGCCTGAGCTCGATGACGTCGTGAAGGGCTAGCTGGGTGAGGGACCGGATAAGCCCCTGGGGCGTGCCGCCGGCAATGACAGTACCGGTGCCCGGGCGCCGGGCAACGAGGCCGTGAAGTTCGAGGATGCGGAGGGCCTCCCGAACGGAACTGCGGCTCACGCCCAGGCGGTCGGCAAGCTCGCGCTCCGGAGGGAGCCGGTCGCCGGGCTGGAGCTGGCCCTGCCGGATAAGCTCGGCCAGCTGAATAACAATCTCCTCATGTAAACGGACCCGCCTGACCGTCCTGAGCACGATACCTCCTCCATCAATGGTCTATTGGTCAGACCAGTTTCTGCTTATATATAACAGGTCTTTTGCCCCTTGTCAAGTTAGGCGCGGCCGGGACTCGGGGGCCGGTCCGGAGTCAGGACGCCGGGTATTCCAGGAGCTGTTGGGCGGTGGCCTGCCCAAACCTTCTGGCCAGCCGAATCAGGGCCGAGCTGGACCGGGCCTCGATTTCGTAGCCCCGTTTTGCCCCGGTGCCCGCCGCCGGGTCGCCGGGGAGGAGTCGGTTGATTAGGCCGAAGGCGTCGGCCATGAGGCCGGGGGCGAGGCCCCAGGTTCTTGTGAGCAGGTTGCCCCACAGTCCCAGGGTTACTTCGGCCTCGCCCCGGCGGGTTGCGAGGACAATCCGGCGGGCCACGGCCTCGGGCCTCATGGCCAGACCCGGCAGGCTGGCGGCCAGGGCAAAAAACGGGTAGAGCCGGGCGGCCGGCTCCTTAAAACTGGCATTGACGTGGGATCCCGTTCGGGTGAACCAGGGCACCACCGTCGTAACTTTTATCCCGTAGCGTCCAAGCTCGGTCCGGAGCCCTTCCGAGAAGCCGACCAGGGCGAACTTCGCGCAGGTATACGGCAGGGACTGGGGCAGGGCAACCTTGCCCCCGACCGACGTGATGTTGACGATGCGCCCGTAGCGGCGGCCGACCATTCCGGGCAGGGCAGCCAGTGTCAGGTAGACCGGTCCCCAGAAGATGACCCCCATAGCCCCTTTAAAGTCGTCTAAGGTCATGGTCGGGGCCGGTCCGACCTGGATAATACCGGCGTTGTTTACCACGATATCGAGCTGGCCGAATCGGCCACTAACCTGCCGGACCAGGTTCTCAACCTGAGACCGGTCGGCGATGTCGCAGGCCACAGTCAGAACCTCGGCCCCGTCGGCTTCGAGCCTGACCCGGGCCCGGGCCAGGCCGGCCTCGTCCCGGGCGCAGATCGCGACCCGGCAGCCTTCCCGGGCAAGCTCCCGGGCAACAAGAAAACCGAGCCCCCGGCTGCCGCCGGTTATGAGGGCCACCTGGCCCTCGAGACGTTCGCCCGGTCGCTGGCGCCGGAGTTCGAGGGCAAACGCCGCCGCGGCTGTCAGGGCGGCGGCCGCCAGAAATCTGCGGTTAACCATCGTTTTTCCTCCCCGCAACCGGTTGATTCACACAAGATTCTGACCCATCCACCGGTCGGCTGACAATTGCTGGCCGGGCCAAGTTGCGGCCTCCGGTTTGGACGGCTTATACTCAGCCCGGCATAATCTGACAGCCGAAAGGGGTACCGACTGTGGAAGATATCCGCCGTTTCCTGGCGATCCGGTCTGCCGACCAGCCGACGTTTTCGCCGAACGGCCAGGTTATGGCGTATGTCACCGATGTTTCGGGCGTACCGGAGCTCTGGGCTTTGCGGCTCGGGGAGTTACTGCCCGACCAGGTGAGCTACTTCGGGGAGCGGGTCGGGCTGGCCAGGTACGCCCCGGAGGGCGAGCAGCTTCTCTTTGCTGTGGACGCCGGGGGCAATGAGCGCTGGCAGCTTTACCTGCGGCGCCAGGGCCGGATTTTTCCCATCACCCACGACCCGGAAGTTATTCACGAATTCGGGGCCTGGGCTCCCGACGGGCAACTGCTTGCAATCTCGGCGAACCGGCGGAATCCGGCGTATTTTGACGTTTACGTCGGCACTACCGAAGGCGAGTGGCAGCCGGTCTGGGAGGCCGATGCGACCCTTTACGTCCAGGACTGGTCGGCCGACGGCCGCTATCTGCTGGTCACCGAATACCACTCCCCGTCCGCTCAGGACCTGTGGCTCCTCGATGTCTCCGACCAGAGCCGGCGAAAGCTTACGGCGGGTCCGCCGGCCCGCTACCTTGCCGCCCAGTTCGGGTCCCAGGGTGATACTGACGTCTGGGCGTTGAGTGACCTGGATTCGGAATTCCTCCGTCCCGTGCGGATCAGTCTCGAGACCGGCCGGCTTTCGGTGCCCCGGGAGTTCGACCGGGATGTGGAGCTTATGGCCATCTCCCCCGACGGGTGCACCGCCGCCCTGGCCGTCAACGATGGGGGCCGGTCCCGCCTTTTCAGTTATGCGCTACCGGACCTGGAGCAGTCCGCCGAGGCCCACCTGCCCCTGGGGGTGGTCACAAGCCTTGAGTGGCACCCTGATGAAAGCCGGATTGCTTACGGCTTCAGCGGCCCCCATTTTAACCCGGACATCTGGCTCTGGGACCCGGCCGGAGACATCACCCGGCTCACGTGGAGCCCCCGGTTGTGGGTCGACCTGACCGAAACCCCGGAGCCGGAATCGTGGCATTTTGAAAGCTTTGACGGCCTGCCCATTCAGGGTTGGCTTTACAGGCCGGCAGTAGCCCCGCCCCCGGGTGGCTGGCCGACTCTGGTGATTGTCCACGGCGGACCGGAATCCCAATCTCGGCCCAGTTTCAACCCGGTTATCGCCTACTTCGTTCGGGCCGGTTACGTCGTCTACGTGCCGAATGTTCGGGGCAGCACCGGGTTCGGCAAGACCTTC
>JAUQQI010000202.1 GCA_030549955.1 Chloroflexota bacterium | reverse complement strand
GGCGTCCATACCCGGAACTTTGGGGAGGCCCCGGTTATGCGGGCCTGCCACGTGGCCGACCGGACCGGCCACATGATCCTGCATACCCTCTACCAGCAGTGCATCCGGGCGAACGTCAACTTCTTCGACGAGTTCTTTGTAACGGACCTGATCCTCGACGGCAACCGGGTTGCGGGGGTTGTTGCCCTCGAAATTGCCACCGGCGATATCCACGTCTTTCACGCCAAGGCCGTCCTCTTCGCCAACGGGGGCGCTGGCCGAATCTATAAGGTTACGTCGAATGCCCTGAGCCTGACCGGGGACGGAATGGCCATTGTCTGGCGGCGGGGACTGCCCCTGGAAGACATGGAATTCTTCCAGTTCCACCCGACCGGGATTTACAAGCTCGGTATCCTCCTGAGCGAGGGTGCCCGGGGTGAAGGGGCCATCCTCCTCAATGATAAGGGCGAGCGGTTTATGGAGCGTTACGCCCCGACCATCAAGGACCTTGCCAGCCGGGATGTGGTTTCCCGGGCCATCTACCGTGAGATCCGGGAGGGCCGGGGCATTGGCGGCCGGGACTATGTTTACCTGGACCTGCGCCCGGAGACGATCAACCGCTATCGCAGCGCTCCCGGTGGCCAGACGGTTACGGCCGAGTACCTCGAAAGCAAGCTCCCGGATATCATCGAGTTTGCCCGGGTTTACCTGGGGGTCGACCCCCTCAAGGAGCCGGTCCCTATCCAGCCGACGGCCCATTATGCAATGGGCGGGATTCCAACCGACGTTGAAGGTCGGGTTATCCGGGATGGAAACAATACGCCGGTAGGGGGGTTTTACGCCGCCGGCGAATGCGCCTGCGTCTCCGTCCACGGGGCCAACCGGCTTGGGACGAACTCCCTGGTTGACCTGGTGGTCTTCGGCCGCCGGGCGGGCCGGCACATGGCCGAATACTGCCGGGGGGCCGACTTTCCGTCCTTGCCCCCTGAGCCCGAGGCCTACACGGTCGAGCTCGTCGAGCGAATCCGCAACGGCGGAAAGGAGCGAGCCGCCCAGCTTCGGGCTGAGCTTCAGGAAACGATGCAAACCTACGTCAGCGTCTTCCGGGAAGAAGAGGGCCTGAAAAAGGCGATTGCAAAGCTGAACGAACTGCGGTCCCGCTATGAAGCCATTGGCATCGACGATAAGGGCCTGCGGTTTAACACCGCCCTGGTCGAGGCCCTGGAGCTCGGGTCCCTCCTGGACGTGGCCGAGGCGACAGCCTACTCGGCCCTTTACCGGACCGAAAGCCGCGGCGCCCATTACCGGGAGGACTACCCGAAGCGGGACGACCAGAACTGGCTCCGCCACACCCTCATCTACCGGCGGGGTCGGGAGGTGAGCTTCGACTCGAAGCCGGTTGTGATAACCCGCTGGCCCCCAAAGGAGCGAGTCTACTAGACGCTGGAGGTTACCTGCCCGTGAAGGTCAAGCTGCGGGTTCAGCGCTTCAACCCGGAGCGGGATGCCCGGCCCTGGTGGGCCGAATATGAGGTTGAGGTCGAGGACACTGACCGGGTTCTGGATGCTCTCAACTACGTGAAGTGGCATATCGATGACAGCCTCACCTACCGGCGGTCCTGCGCCCACGGTGTGTGCGGCTCGGACGCGATGCGCATTAACGGTGCCAACCACCTGGCCTGTAAGGTGCTCATCCGCGACGTCGTCACCGACGGCGGGACCATTACGGTCCAGCCGCTGATGGGCCTTCCGGTTATCAAGGACCTGGTGGTTGACCAGGGCCCGTTCTTCCAGAAGTACCGGCAGATCCTGCCGTACTTGATAAACGATGAGCCGCCGCCGGCGCGGGAGCGGCTGCAGTCGCCCGAGGAGCGGGCCCGCTTTGACGACACGACGAAGTGCATCATGTGCGGCGCATGCACGACGGCGTGCCCGTCCTTTTGGGCGAACGGAGAATATATTGGGCCGGCGGCTATCGTTCAGGCCCACCGGTTTATCTTCGACAGCCGCGACCGGGGTGCTGCCGACCGGCTCAGGGTCCTTAACGAGTGGTTCGGGGTCTGGCGGTGCCGGACGATTTTTAACTGCACGATGGCCTGCCCGCGGGGCATCCAGGTTACCCGGGCCATTGAGGAAGTGAAGGCCCTCCTTCGGAGCGGGAAGCTCGGCTGAGCTTAGCTTTTCCTCAGGGGAACAAAGTACGAATCGAGGGCGAGCCTGAGGAGCTCAGGCTCGAGGGCCGGCGTCACACCCGTGTAGTCGGCGATATCGACCAGGTGCTCGATGATATCCCGGGGATGACAGGCCCGGGGCGCAATCCCGTGCTCGCGGTAGTACTCAAAGATAAAGTCGACGGCGGCCGGGTCGAACCGGATGCCCTGGGCAGTACACACCCGGCTCAGGATCTCGGTGTAGGCCTCGGGGGTCGGGTCCGGCACATAAATCTTGTAGCGGATTCGCCGGAGAAAGGCCTCGTCGACCAGACTCGTCGGCTCCATATTGGTTGAGAAGACCACCAGCGGGTCGAAGGGCACCCGGAGCCGCTGGCCCGACCGCAAACTCAAAAAATCCTCCCGCCGCTCCAGGGGAACGATCCAGCGGTTAAGGAGGTCTCGCGGTGAGATCTGCTGGCGGCCGAAGTCGTCGATGATCAGGATCCCCCCGTTGGCCCGGACCTGGACCGGCGCCTCGTAGTAGCGGGTCGCCTCGCTGTAGATGAGGTCGAGCTGGGCCATGGTAAGCTCGCCCCCAACGACCACCGCCGGCCGCCGGCAGAGGACCCACCGCCCGTCGGTGGTCGAGAGCCCGAAGGTTTCCGGGTCGACCGTAAAGTGGTAGGCCGGGTCGTAGACCTTTATAATCTCGCCATCAAATTCGACCGCGTGGGGTACCCAGATATACCCGCCGAAGAAGATCCGGGCAACCGTCTCGGCAATGGACGTTTTGCCATTCCCCGATTCCCCGAACAGGAAGATCGAACGGCCGGAATTGATGGCCGGCCCGAGCATGTCCAGAATCTGCCGCGGAAGAACCAGGTGGCTGAAGGCCCGGCTGACCTCATCCCGGCCAACGCGCAGGCCGAGGATTGACTGGGTCTTGACGGCTTCAAAATACCGGTCCATCGGGACAGGCGCGACCCCGGCATAGGTGGTTCGGGCAATGAGCTCGGCCGCCTTGTTGTAGCCTTTGTCCGTCAGGGTGTAAGCGTAGCTGGTGGCTAGCACCGACGCCCCGCCGGTGACCTCAACCAAGAGCTGGCGCTTGAGACTTTCCAGGGCCCGCTCGACAACGTTCCCAAAAGGCAGGCCCATCCGCCGGGCAACTTCCCCGGCCGTGATGGTCCCGGCATAATAAATAATCCGCAGGGCCAGGTCGCAGAGAAGGTCAAGGCTCAGGCCTGTATCCCGGACAGTCCGAATATCTGGGGGCGAAAAGAGGGGCAGGTCGGTCGGCCTGCGCCCGATTGCGCTTATCCGGTTATGCATCAATACCCTCCAGACGCGCAATTGTATACGGCGCCTTGCCCGGCTGATAAGGTACTTTTGTCCCGGCCGCGGCTATAATCCAGGGTGATGGCGGGGCAGTCCCGGGCCGGCGATGCCGAAGAGCCCCTGGCCTACCGGGTTGTCCGGGGTAGCTTCTGGCTTGCCCTCGGGTCCTATTTCCAGCTGGTCTGGGGATTCGGGGCAAACCTCATCCTGACCCGGCTCCTGCAACCCGAGGATTTTGGTACCTACGCCCTCGCCCTCTTCTGGTTCTCGCTTCTTAACCTCCGAACAAAGGTCGGGGTCGGTCAGGCCCTCGCCCAGCGGAAGGAGACAACGCCCGCACTGGTTGGTACCCATCTCGGCCTCGACCTCGCGGCCGGCCTCGGGACCCTGGTCGTACTCGGGATGGCGGCCCCGGTCCTTGTCGGGCTGGGCTACCCCTCGGACCTGGGCTGGGTGATGCTGAGTCTGGGGGCAGTCGGCCTGCTGGAGGCCGCCGGGGCCACGCCCCTTATCCTGCTGGACAAAAGCCTGCTCTTTCACCGGACTGCCCTCATTCAGGGCCTCGCCTTCGGCGTCTCCTACGGGCCGGCCATCTGGGTGGCCCTGAACGGCGGTGGCTACTGGGCAATCGTCACCCAGAATGCCGTTTATGCTGGCCTGACGGCCGTCGGAACCTGGTGGGCGGTCCGGGGCGTGCCCGGGGCAGCCTTCAGCGGATGGCGGTTCGACCCGACGGTGGCCAGGGACCTGGTGAGGTTCGGGGTTACTGTTGGTCTTGCCACCCTTGGGGCGATGTTTTTAACCCAGTTTGACAACTTCCTGGTTGGGACATTTGCGGGCGTCGCGGCCCTCGGGTTTTATGACCGGGCCTACCGTACCGCCCAGTGGCCGTCGACGTTGTTAAACGTTGTCGTCAACCGGGGGGCGTTCTACACCTATGCCCGCCTGCGGGACGACCCGCCCCGCCTTCACCGAACGGGCACGATGCTCCTGTGGCTGATCCTTATGGCCGGGATCCCCGTTGCCCTCGGGGCGGTCCTCGCCGCCCCCGAACTTATCAGGGTTCTTTACGGCGAGCGGTGGCTTCCGGCCGCACCCTTGCTCCAGCTTCTCGTCGTCTATTCGGTCTGCCGGCCCCTCTGGGAAACCGCGGCCGCCCTCTTTACCGCCCTGGGCCGGCCGGGCCTCAACACCACTTTCACGGCATTCCAGGCGGCGGTGCTGGCCGGGGTCGGCCTGCCGCT
>JAUQQI010000249.1 GCA_030549955.1 Chloroflexota bacterium | reverse complement strand
CTGTTTTAGCTTCCGGCCCATCTCCCAGGCCTCGAGCCAGGCGCCGGGCGGCGTCCAGCCGGCCGCTTCCAGCAGGCCACCAGGCAGCCGGAACGGCTTTATCCCGGCCGGCGCCGGCCGGGGCAGGCCGGCGGCGTTCGGCAGAAAGTAGGCCGTCCAGGAATTGAACTGGCGAATGCGCCCGTAGACCTCCGGGCCATAAAGGAGTACCATCTGGGTCAGCTCGTGGGCCGTAAAGAGGTTCCGGTCCTCAAGGACCAGGGCCCGCTCCGAGAGAAAATAGTTCGGGCAGAGGCGGACCCCGTGCCGGGCGGCCCAGCGGACGACCCCGATGACCAGGGCCCGGCAAACCCAGAGGCGGCCGGGCGTCGTAACGACCAGGTAATCGATGTCATCGACCGGCTCAACGTTGTCGAGGGCCAGCGCCCCGGTCACGGCAACCAGCCGGACGAAGGGCAGGGCGGCAATGAGCCGCCCGTAACGGACCGCCCACCGCCAGAGCCCGGTGGCCACGGCCGTCCGGGCCCGGCGGAGGCCGACCAGGTGCTGCCGCCCCCGAAGAACCCAGAATTCCCCAACCTGCTGGACCTGGCCGGCAAGCCACGGGCCGGAGCGGAGGGCATCATTCACCTGGTTTGGGGAGGCGGCAATGCCGGTAAGGTAACGGTGGACCTCGGGCGGGGTCAGCGGATAGTCAAATATGTCGGCATAGGCCAGGGTACACAGGATCCCGGCCTCAAGCCCCGAGGCCCGGGTCCCGGACAGGAGGACCGGCCGGCCGCCCGGCACACCAGACACCTTAACCGCCTCTCTAACAAGCTAATACGCCGGAGGCAGTCCGGCGGATTCGCCGGGACTTAAATTGCCGGGTCGAGCCAGCGCTGAAGCTTCGGTACGAAGTCCCACCCCGCCGGCCAGGTCCGGCGGCAGAGGTCCACCGCCCGGAACGGCCCAGCCGAGTGAATCAGGAGCCCGTACGTGGCCTGCCAGCCAATCAGGGGTCCGGCGGCGGCCAGGTTCCGGACCCGCCAGCGGAGGCCGTAGGTCCGGCCCAGGGCCCGCTCCAGGCGGGCTGCCGCCCGGTCCGGGTCACCGACCGCCGGCGTCCATTCGACTCCGACGTCGACCCAGCGGAAAGGCCGGCCGGCAACAAAGGGACCGAAAAGAAATGCGAGTTCGACTTCCGGCCGAACCCGAAAGAAGCTCGTGAGCATCACGACCAGCCGCTCCCGCTCCGGCTGGGGAAGGGCGAAGACCTTAAAATCCATTATTCCCATCGGCCAGGGCCGGCCCCGACAAATCCGGCGACCAGTTTTAAAAACTCGGGCAGGCTCCGGCAAGCCAGCTCGATTCCGGCCGCAAGCTCGGAGCCGGTCACTTCGGCCGGGCTGTGGACCAGTCGGTCCCGCAGGCGGGCGACGGCGGCGAGCCGGTCGGCGAGGCCGACCGAAATAACCCCGGCTCGGGCCAGGGCGAGGAAGACGTCCGGGTACGACTCCGGGGCCTGGCCGCCCCGCTCGGCGAGCAGGGTAATGCCGATGTCGGTTATCCCCTCGACCGCAACCACCAGCCGGTATCGGGCGGCGTCGGCGGCAACCGGGTCCCCGGGGTCAAGGGAGCCCAGGCGGGCGAGGGATTCCCGGACGAGGCCGACCCCGGCCGCTAGCCGGACGATTAGTTCACCGGAGCCCCCGTTCACCCGTCCACCCTCACAGGATCGCGCAGGCGTTGCAGGGCGACCCGACGCCCCGGGGGATATAAAGGGGGACCGAGACCAGCAGAAAACAGTAGCGGCCGAGCTCCCGGCAGGCCTGGGAAAGGCCTTCGAGGTCCCACAGCTCCCCCAGGGGCATTCCCAGCAGGGCGATGAGCCGCTGGTGGAGAAACCCTTCCTCCCGACGGACCGGCAGGGCCTCGACCGCCGGGTTATCGGCGGCCACGGCCGCAACCCTTCGGTCCCAGAGCCAGGCCGCCGTCGCCTGGCCGGGGTCGAGGCCGACCGATTCCAGCGTCCCCCCATCCAGCCCTCCGGCCAGCCTTTTGCGCCCCGCCTCGTCCAGGCCCAGGTACCACCGGAGCCACCCGGTCCGGATGAGCAGGATATCCCCGGGCTCCACGTCAACCCCTTCCCATTGCAACACCATTTCCAGGTCGTCGGGCCGGAGCGGGGTCCGGGTGTCGGGGCGAAGGGGTCGGCCAACGGCCTCGAAGCAGGCTGGGACATCGACGAGGACTCCCCGGCCGGCGATTCCCCGGCGGGCCACGACGTCAATGCCCAGTTCGCCCCGGTCAAGGTCGGCGTCCTCCCGGCCGCCGTAGAACCCGAACTGCCGGTACCGGATATGCTGGAGGCTGTCCCACTGGCTTGACGCCTGGGGGTAGAACCCATCAAGCCAGTCATCCCGGGCCAGGCGCCCCGTCGAAACGTAGTGCTGATAAATTCGCCGGGTGCTCACCAGGCTCGGGTTCGGCAGGTCCAGGGGAAGCGACAGGTTGATAACCCGGCCGGCAGTCGCCGTTCGGGTCGCCTTTAGCACCTCCCGAGAAGTAATAAAGTTGAGGGTTCCGAGCTGGTCGGTCCGCCCGAAGACGTCCCAGGCATGGCGCTCGCCCGTGGGCAGCTCGGGCAGGTCGCTGAATCTGGGGAGGGTAGCAACGTCGACCACGGCGTCCTCCTGGCTTCTCGCTCTCGGATCGAGTATATACGATCGGCACTTCGAGTCCGGTTTTGAGGAGAACCTGCGTGGGCGCGGACGGCCTGAACTTTTTCGATGCCGACCCGAACCTCGGCTTTCTGCTTCGCCTGTGGGCCGACCCGGACGACGCGACCCGGGCCGGGCCCCATCTGCGGGAGCTGGGTGGGCTCGCCGCCGGCGAGCTGGACCGCCTGGCCGCCCTCGCCAACCAGCATCCGCCTGTTCTGAAGGCCTTTGACCGGGAGGGCAACCGCGTTGACGAGGTTATCTACCACCCGGCCTACCGGGAGCTGGAACGGGTGGCCTTTGAAAGATTCGGTCTGGCCGCCATGTCCCACCGGGCCGGGGTGCTGGGCTGGCCCCGGCCGGTTCCCCACGTAATCAAGTATGCGCTCAAGTATCTCTTTGTTCAGGCGGAGTTCGGCCTGGTCTGCCCGGTGTCCCTCACCGACTCCACCGCCCGGATAATCCGACTCTTCGGCAGCCCCGACCAGAAGGCCCGTTACCTGCCCCGGCTGACCGCAACTTCCCTGGCCGAACTTTGGCAGGGGGCCCAGTTTATCACCGAAAAGGAGGCCGGCTCGGACGTCGGAGCCATAGCCACGGTGGCCCGACTGGAGGACGGCATCTGGCGGCTTTACGGCCACAAGTGGTTTTGCAGCAACGTCTCGGCCGAGGTCATTATTACGCTGGCCCGGCCCGAAGGGGCCGGGGCCGGGACCCGGGGCCTTGGAATGTTTCTGGTGCCGAAATGGCTGCCGGACGGCACCCGCAATTCTTACCGGATTGAGCGGCTTAAAGATAAGCTCGGCAGCCGCAGCATGGCCACCGGCGAGGTGACCTTTGACGGGGCCGTCGCGGAACCGGTTGGGGATCTGGGGCAGGGATTCAAGCAGATGGCCGAGATGATCAACGTTTCCCGGCTTTCGAACGCCCTGCGGTCGGCCGGACTTATGCGCCGCGCCTTCTTTGAGGCCTTAAGCTACACCCGTCGCCGGACGGCCTTCGGCCGCCGGCTGGCAGACCTTCCCCTGGTCCGGCAAAACCTTTTTGACCTCCTCCTCGATGTCGAAGGGTCTGCAGCCCTGGTCTTTTACGGGGCTTGGCTTCTCGACCGGGCCGACGGGGGCGACCCTGAGGCGGCCCGGCTCCGGCGGGTCGTCACGCCCCTGGCCAAGTTTCACGTGACCAAACGGGCCCGGTGGGTTGTCGGGGAGGCCCTTGAACTGCTTGGGGGCAACGGCTATATTGAGGACTGGCCCCTGGCCCGGCTCCTCCGGGACGCCTACCTGGGGTCCATCTGGGAGGGCACGACGAACATCGTGGCCCTGGACGTGCTGCGGGCGATTTTCCGCGAGGGAGCCGGCCAGGCTCTTCTGGAAGACCTGACCGGAAGGCTTTCCCGGCTACAGGCCCAACCGGTCCGGCGGGCGGCCGCGCCCGTCCGGCTCGAGCTTGACCGGGTTCGGTCGGAGCTTTCCCACCTGAGCGATACTGACCCCGAGACCCGGGAGCTCGGGGCGGTCGAGTTTGCCGGGCGTCTGGCGCACGTGGTCATCGCGGCCCTGTTGCTTCATGAAGCGGAGCGGCTGGTGGCCGAATCGGCTGATTACCGGAAGCTTAGGGTGGCAACAGCTTACATTCAGAGCCGGCTCCGGGGCGAACCGGTGCGGCTCAAGCCGGAGCTGGTCGGGCCGACCCTGGACGGGAGCCCCATTGGGGCTGAAGCTACCCGTTGACCGAACGGGATTTTCCAGCTTACAATATCGTGACCTGAGTCCCCAGCTACTGGAGGTAAGGATGGCAGGCAGTTTTCAGGCGCGGCGGATTTCCCGACGGGAGTTCCTAGCGGCCGGAGCAGCAGCCCTCGGCCTCTGGTCCTGTGCGCCGGCGGCCCCTTCCCAGCCGGCCGCACCCCAGCCGCCGACAGGGCGGCCCAGCTACGGCGGAACCCTGGTCTTCGTCCTCGAAGATGACGTTATCGACTTTGACCCGATGCGTTCCCGGGCCTTCGTCGACCGCAACGTCCATTACCAGATTTACGACTCCCTCGTTCGGATCGACCCGAAGGGCAACATCATCCCCTGGCTGGC
>JAUQQI010000144.1 GCA_030549955.1 Chloroflexota bacterium | reverse complement strand
GCAGTGCTCGGGAGTTGGCGGCGTCTGGTTGAGGATATCGACAATGGGGAACCGGTCCTCCATGTGGATGGCCATAAAGAGCCGGGGCATGAGGGGGAAATGGAAGGCCATGTGGCACTCGTCGCCGTCGCCGAAATAGGCGACCGCGTCCTCCGGCCACTGGTTGGCCTCGGCCAGGAGCATCCGCTCCCCAAACCGCTCGTCGACATGCCGACGCAGTTCTTTGAGAAAGGCGTGGGTTTCCGGCAGGTTTTCGCAACTGGTGCCTTCCTGCTCGAAAAGGTAGGGCACCGCGTCCAGCCGGAAACCGTCGACCCCAAGCTCGAGCCAGAAATCGAGAACCCGAAAGATCGCCTTTCTGACCTCAGGGTTGTCGCAATTGAGGTCGGGCTGGTGGGAGAAAAACCGGTGCCAGTAGTAGGCTCGGGCCACCGGGTCCCAGGTCCAGTTGGAGGGCTCGTAATCTTTGAAGATTATCCGGGCCTCTTTGTAACGGTCGGGGGTGTCGCTCCAGACGTAGAAATTCCGCCAGCGGGTCCCGGGTCGGGCTCGGCGGGCCCGCTGGAACCAGGGGTGCTGGTCGGACGTGTGATTGAGCACAAGTTCTGTTATGACCCGGAGGCCGCGGCGGTGGGCCTCCCGCAGGAATCTCTTAAAGTCCCGCAGGGTTCCGTAGGCCGGGTGGACGTCGAAATAGTCGGCGATGTCATAGCCGTCGTCCCTGAGGGGGGACGGGTAGAAGGGCAGAAGCCAGATCGCGGTGACCCCGAGGTCCTGGATGTAGTCGAGCCTGCTGATCAGGCCCGGGAAGTCGCCGATGCCGTCGGCGTTGCTGTCATAGAAGGCCCGGACATGGACCTCATATATGAGGGCATCCTTGTACCAGAGGGACCGACCGCTCACGGCTGCTCCACCCGGAAAATGTGGGCCGGAATTAACTGGGGGTCGAGCTCGACATAATTTCGCCAACCGTGCCAGGTGTAGCTGGCTCCGGTCAGCAGGTCGTGAACCAGGAAGGGGCGGCCGGGGTCGAGGCCCAGCTCGTGAATCTGGAGGTCTACAATGCCGGCCTGGACATTATGGGGGTCAAGGTTAACAACCACGACGATGACGTTGCGAAAGTCAGGTGTGTGTTTGCTGTAGCAGATAAGCTGGTCGTTTTCGCTCGGGTGAAACCGGAGGGAGTCATTCGACTGGAGGGCCGGGTTCTCCCGGCGGATGGTGTTCACCCGGGCAATCAGCCGCCGGAGGCTGGCCGGGTCGCCGACCTGCCAGTATTTGAGCTCGTATTTTTCGGAGTTAAGATATTCCTCGCTCCCTGGCTCCCGGGGGGCATTGACGCAAAGTTCAAAGGCCGGGCCGTAGATGCCGTAGCTTGAGCTCAGGGTCGCGGCTAGGATGAACCTGGCCATAAACGCCGGTCGGCCGCCTTTTTGTAAATATTCGGTCAGGATGTCCGGGGTGTTCGGCCAGAGGTTCGGCCGGAAGTACTCCTGAACTTCCGTCCGGGTGAGCTCCGTCAGGTAATCCGTCAGCTCGGCCCTGGTGTTGCGCCACGCAAAGTACGTATATGACTGGGTGAATCCGACCTTGGCCAGGTGATACATGACCTTTGGTCGGGTGAAGGCCTCCGAAAGAAAGATGACATCGGGGTATTCGGCTTTAACCCCGTTTATAAGCCACTCCCAGAAGGCAAAGGGCTTCGTGTGGGGATTATCCACCCGGAAAATTCGGACCCCCTGATCAATCCAGAATTTGACAATCTTTTTAAGCTCGGCCCAGAGGGTCGTCCAGCAGGGGGTTTCGAAATCAAACGGGTAGATATCTTCGTACTTTTTCGGGGGGTTTTCAGCGTAGCGGATGGTGCCGTCAGGCCGGTGCCGGAACCACTCGGGATGTTCTCGAACGTACGGGTGGTCGGGCGAGCACTGGAAGGCGAGGTCCAGGGCGACTTCGAGGCCAAGGGCGCGGGCCTTGGCCAGGAGCCGCCGGAAGTCTTCCAGGGTGCCGAGGGCCGGGTGGACGGCGGTGTGGCCTCCCTCGGCCGCCCCAATAGCCCACGGGCTGCCAGGGTCGTTGGGGCCCGCCGCCAGGGAATTGTTCCGGCCCTTGCGGCCGGTGTGGCCGATGGGGTGGATGGGCGGGAAGTAGACGATGTCGAACCCCAGGGCGGCGATGTACTCCAGCCGGACCTCGCAGTCCCGGAAGGTGCCGTGGCGGAGCCGGCCATCAACAAAGTGGGGCTCCGGGTCGGTTGACCAGACCGACCGGGGGAACATCTCGTACCAGGCGCTGAACCGGGCCAGGGGCGGGTCGACCGTCACCGGAAGCTCTTTCCCGTAGACCGTCGCCGACTCCAGGTCAGGGTATGTGGTCATCAGGCGGTCAAGCTCCTGACCGAAGGCCGTGTTCAGCCGTGCCGAAGGGTCGGTGCGGAGAATCCTGGCCAGCTGCCGGAGCCGATGCCGGTCAGGGCCCCCGGCCCGCTCCGCCGCGGCCTCGACCAGTTCCGCCCCGACCGCCCATTCGGCCGCGACGTCCTGGCCGGCGTCGAGCCGGCGGCGCAGGTCCCGTCGCCAGGTCCGGAACCGGTCTACCTGGGCCCTGACGGTGTAGCAATACCGGCCCAGTTCGTCGACCGGAAACTCGGCCCGCCAGCGGTCGTTGCCCACGTGGACCATCGGGACAACCTGCCAGTCGGGGGCCCCATCTTTCCGGTAGAGGAGCTGGGCTGAAAGCTCATCGTGGCCGTCGGCGGCTTCGACCGCGACCCGGTCGCCGACAACCCGCTTGATGGGGAACCGGCCGCCATCAATTTCGGGGTAAACCCGACTGATTACGACCCGCTTAAATCCGCTGCCTGGGCTAAGGCCGTGCATTCAGGGGATGGGTCCGGGGAAGGAAGTCACGTTTCGGGCAGGTCAGACCTTTGCGCCGGCCGTGCGCAGGGTCCGCATCATCTCGAAAATGCGGTGGCTGAGACGGACGGCTTCATCGTAGGGCCGCTGGAAGATATTTCGGCCGAAGATGAGGCCTACCGCCCCGCCTTCGAGGGAAGCCGTGGCCCGGGCAAGGAGGTCCTCGTCGCCGATTTTGCTACCTCCGGACACCAGGACGGGGACCCCAGCTGCCGCCCAGACCACCCGGGCAATCGCCTCCTTAACGTCCAGGACCGTGGAGTCGTACGGCTTTGGCGACCGGGCCATCTTCTCGGGCACGAACTCCGGGACGTTAACCTTAATAAGGTCGGCCCCGAGTTCGGCCGCGACCCGGGCGGCGTACTCGATCGCGTAGAGGCTGTCGCGGCCGCCCTTCTCCTCGACATACCGACCCCGCGGATAGGCCCAGACGATGACGGGTAGCCCGAATCGCTCGGCTTCCCGCCTGACCTGGAGAAACTGCCTGAAGTCCTCGTCCTGGCGGGGGGACCCGACGTAAAGGGTGTACCCGACGGCATCGGCCCCCAGCCGGACCGCGTCCTCGACCGTCGAAGTTAGGGGAGATATCGGCTCGTCGGCCGGGGGAATATTGGTTTTGCCGTTGACCTTGAGGACCAGGGGAATCCGGCCGGCGAACGGGGCGTAGTAACGACTTGCAATCCCGTACTGAAAGACGACCGCCGAATAGCGACCTTCGAGGGCCAGCCGCAGGATGTAATCCGGGTCGGCGCTCGGCGGATTTGGCAGAAAGTCGCCCGGGCCGTGTTCAAGGCCGTGGTCAACGGGCAGAAACATCCCGAGGCCGTCGCCCGGCCCGAACTGATAGAAAAGCCGGTAAAGTCGGGCCTTCTTTCCCGGCACCCCGGCCCAGCGGCTCAGGTCAACACCCGCCATGGTCCCCTCCAGGGGTCAATCATTCACCCGTTTAGATCATAGCAGACCGGACTGCGCCCGGTCTTCAGGGAACAGTTTCCCGGACCACCGGGTTTTCCAGGGTTCCGATGCCGTCAATGAGGACCCGAACGACCTCCCCGGGTCGGAGGAATCTGGGCGGTTTCCGGGCGAAGCCGACGCCGGCCGGGGTACCCGTCGCGATAATGTCGCCTGGCTCAAGGGTAAGGATCTGTGAGATAAAGGCGATGACCTGCGGGATTTTAAAAATCATGGCGCCGGTATTCGAGTCCTGGAGACGCTCCTCGCCGACTTCAAGGCTTATTCGCAGGGCGTGGGGGTCGGGGATTTCATCCCGGGTTACGAGCCACGGCCCCGTCGGCGCAAACCCGTCGAAGATTTTGCCCGGCATCCACTGGCGACCCCGGAACTGGAAATCCCGGGCACTTACGTCGTTGAAGGCCATGTAGCCGGCAACGTAGTCGTAGGCTTCCGTGTCGGAAATGTACCGACCCGGCCGGCCGATGACAACGGCAAGCTCGGCCTCATAATCGACCTGGTCGCTCACCCGGGGAATTATTACCGGGTCGCCCGGTCCGATGAGGGCGTTGGGGTATTTCGCAAAGAGCTCGGGGACCTCGGGGATCGGGGCCCCAGCCTCGGCGGCGTGGTCGCGGTAGTTCAGTCCAAGGCAGATGATTTTCGCCGGGTTCGGGACAGGCGGCCGGAGTCGAACTTCCCGCAGGCTGAAGAGGATACCTTCGGTCTGGAACCGGTCGGCTTCCCGGGTAAAATTCGCCCGGATGTGTTCGACCGCTTCCGCGGCCAGGGTCACGATATCGGGGCCGAGCTCGAGGAGCCCCCTGACCGTTGGGGGAACCAGGGCCCCGGCCCGGGCCGGGGCCCTGCCGTCGCCGCGGGCCCGGAAGAGTTCAGCCACGGCCCGCTGGAGGTCGACAACCCA
>JAUQQI010000053.1 GCA_030549955.1 Chloroflexota bacterium | reverse complement strand
AGGTAGAACGGCTCCCGGCTGACCCGGTATTCTTCGATTGCGTAGACTCGATATCCGTCGGAACGCTCTTCCGGACCCATACTGGAGGCGCCACCCCTTTGCCCGGCCGGAACCGGGCCGAGAATTGTTACTGCTAATAGCATTATACCCCCGGCTACCAGCCGGGATCGGCGGTCAGCAGGCCGGGAAGCCGGGATGTTATAATCTAACAGTCCGATGAACACCCGGCCACGCATCGGGGTCACTACCGGCCGCGACGGTCTCGACGAATACGGTTCCCCCCGCCGATTCCTGAGGCGTTACCTTGACGCCATCAAAGCCGCCGGGGCCGAACCGGTTATTCTCGTCCCCGGCGCCGGCGTTCCGGACGCCCCGGAACTTCTGCGCGGCCTGGGCGGGATTCTCTTTACAGGCGGCCCCGATATTCACCCGAACTATTACGGCGAGGCCGTCGACCCGGAGGCCGGCGTTGAAGTCGACACCGGGCGGGACGAATTTGAAATTCCGTTGGCGCGGCTGGCCCTGGAGCAGGACCTGCCGGTCCTGGGCATTTGTCGGGGCTTCCAGCTGTTAAACGTCGTCCTTGGGGGTAAGCTCATCCAGGACCTGCCCGGCCACCGGGCGGGACCTGACGGCCGCTCGGCTTTTCACGAGCTCCGGCTTGAACGGGGCAGCCCCTTCGCCCGGATTCTGGGCCCCGAAGGGGTGGGGCCGGTGAACAGCCGCCACCACCAGGGTGTCGGGCCGGCCGAGCTGGCCGGCCTGGCGGTGCCGGTCGCCTGGGCCCCGGCCCGTCTCCGGACCGGCGAGGCCATTGACCTGGTGGAGGCCTTTTACGGCCGGGGCTTCCGCTGGCTCTATGCCGTTCAGTGTCACCCCGAGCGGGCCGATGAGGTGCCTGCCGGCTACCGCAACCTCTTTGCCGCCTTTGTCGAAGCGACCTGCAGGGTTGGCTGAACACAGCCGGAAACGTGAAGCGAGGGAGAGCCAATGGAAATCGGCATTGTTCGGCCCGTCAAGATCGAAGAGGAGATGCAGACCTCCTACCTCGATTACGCGATGAGCGTAATCGTGTCGCGTGCGCTGCCGGACGTCCGCGATGGCCTGAAGCCCTCGCAGCGACGCATCCTCGTCGCCATGCACGACCTCAATCTGACGCCGAACCGGCCCCACCGGAAGTGTGCCAAGATCGCCGGCGATACCTCGGGAAACTACCACCCCCACGGCGAAGCAGTCATCTACCCGACCCTGGTGCGGCTCGCCCAGGACTTCAACATGCGCTACCCCCTGGTCGACGGCCAGGGCAACTTCGGCAGCATCGACAACGACCCCCCGGCCGCGATGAGGTATACGGAGGCTCGACTGGCCGCTATTGCTACGGAGATGCTGGTCGACATCGATAAGGACACGGTGGACTTCGTGCCCAACTATGACGGCACGAACCGGGAGCCGTCCGTCCTGCCGGCCCGAATTCCGAACCTGCTGGTTAACGGGTCGAATGGCATCGCCGTCGGAATGGCGACCAATATTCCGCCCCACAACCTGACCGAGGTCTGCAACGCCCTCGTTTATCTGCTCGACCACCCGCAGGCGAGCCTGGACGAGCTTTTAAAGTTCATTAATGGGCCCGATTTCCCGACCGGCGGCATCATCCTTGGGACCGAAGGCATCAAGATGGCCTATTCAACCGGCCACGGCCGGGTTGTTATCCGGGCGAAGGCCCAGATCGAGCCGGCCCGGGGCGGCCGGGACCAGATTGTCATCACCGAGCTGCCCTATCAGGTCAACAAGGCCGCCCTCATCGAGCGGATCGCCGACCTGGTGCGGGAGCACAAGGTCGAGGGGATAACCGACATCCGGGACGAATCCGACCGGGAGGGCATCCGGGTCGTCATTGAGCTGCGGCGGGACGCCGACGCCCGGAAGGTCCTCAATGCCCTGTATAAATACACGGCGCTGCAGACAGCCTACTCTATAAACATGCTCGCCCTGGTAGACGGCCAGCCCAGGGTCCTGACCTTGAAGGGCCTGCTGCAGAATTACCTGGCTCACCGCCGGACGGTCGTCCGCCGCCGGACCGAATTCGAACTCCGCAAGGCCGAGGAGCGGGCCCACATCCTGGAGGGCCTTAAGGTCGCGATCGAGAACCTCGACGAAGTGATTGCCATCATCCGCCGGGCCCAGAACGCCGAGACGGCCCGGACCCGGCTGATTTCGACTTTCAAGCTCACCGAGGCCCAGGCCGAGGCGGTTCTGGCCATGCCCCTGCGTCGGCTGG
This sequence comes from Chloroflexota bacterium, assembly GCA_030549955.1. GTDB lineage: Bacteria > Chloroflexota > Dehalococcoidia > JAUQQI01 > JAUQQI01 > JAUQQI01. The sequence continues at coordinate 2,555 of JAUQQI010000053.1, read as the reverse complement.
CCGCCCTCGAACGCAAGAAGATTCTCGAAGAATTTGCCGAGCTTCAGGCGACGATTAAAAGGCTGCGGCAGATCCTGGCCGACCCCAAGCAGGTCGACCAGGTCATCCGGTCCGAGCTTGAAGAGGTCAAGGCGAAATATGGCGACCAGCGGCGGACCCGCATCGTCCTGGAGGAAGTCGCCGAGCTTACCGAAGAGGACCTGATCCCGGACCAGGAGGTGGTCATCACCGTCACTCAGCGGGGCTATATCAAGCGGCTTCCGCCCGACACCTACCGGGCCCAGCGGCGGGGCGGTCGGGGGGTTACGGCCACGGTCATGCGGGAGGACGATGCCCTCCGCCACCTGCTGGTCGCCAGCACCCACGATTACCTGCTCTTTTTCAGTAATCGGGGGCGGGCCTTTGTGACCCGGTGCTTTGACGTCCCCGAGGCCGGCAAGCAGGGCCGGGGCGTGCCCCTGGTCAACCTCATCGGCCTGGAGTCCGGTGAAACGGTAACCGGGCTCACGGCCGTCCGGGAGTTCAACGGAAATGTGTCCCTTGTTCTGGCCACCCGCCGGGGCGAAGTGAAACGGCTTGGCCTGAGCGAGTTTGCGAACTGCCGGGCCGGGGGCCTGAACGGCATGGCTCTGGAGGCCGGGGACGAGCTCGGATGGGTCCGGCTCGCCCCGGACGACGCCGAACTTATCCTCGTTACAAAGCAGGGCAAGGCCCTGCGGTTTTCGGCCGCCGACGTCCGCCGGTCCGGGCGGGGCTCCGGCGGGGTGCGGGGAATCCGCCTCGAGGACGGCGACGAGGTCGTCGGACTCGAGGTCGTGGGGGCCGAGGCGAGCCTGCTCGTCGTGAGCGAACGGGGTTACGGGAAGCAGACGGCCCTCTCGGAGTATCCGACGCATAGCCGCGGGACCGGTGGGGTTGTGACCTTCAGGGTCAGCGGCCGAACCGGTCCGGTGGCTGCCTGCAGCCTGCTCTACCCGGGCACCGAGGTGCTCCTCGTGTCGGAAGGCGGCGTTATCGTCCGAATACCTGCCGATGAGGTGCCGGCCCAGAGCCGGGCAACCCAGGGCGTCCAGCTCATGCGGGTCGGCGAGAAGGACCGGGTCGTCGGGGTTGCCCTTTTGAATGGAGCCAGCCGGACCCGCCGGCCTACGTCTGGCTCATAATGGGCCGGCTTAAGGTTCGGGTCATTCCCAACGCGCCCCGGTTTGAAGTCGCCGGCTGGCAGGGTGATATCCTGCGGGTCCGAGTTGCTGAGCCGGCCAGGCAGGACCGGGCAAACGCCGGGCTGGTCCGGGGCCTGGCCCGGATCCTTGGCCTGCCCGAGTCAGCCGTGGCCATTCGGCACGGGCATACCTCCCGGATAAAGGTTATCGAAGTCGCCGGGCTGGACGACGCCGAATTGATTCGCCGACTTGGAGGGCAGGAACATGGCTGAAGGTGCCCACGTGGTCATTATCGGGGGTGGGGCCATCGGGACAAGCATTGCCTACCACCTGGCCCGGGCGGGCTGCTCCGATGTGATACTCGTTGAACAGGACACGGTTGGGGCGGCGACCACCAGCAAGGCCGCCGGCGGAATCCGGGCGCAGTTTGCCACCGAGACCGAGGTCTGGTTCTCCCTGCGGAGCATCGAGTTCTTCAACCGCTTCCGGGATGAAATGGGGACTGACTGCAGCTACCGGCAGGTCGGCTATCTTTATCTCTTGACAAGCCCGGAACTGGTCGAGGAGCACCGGCGGCGCATCAGCCTCCAGAACCGCCTCGGGGTACCCTCCCGGCTGATTTCAGCCGAAGACGTCCTGGAGATCGTGCCGGAGATTCGGGTCGATGATGTGCTGGCCGCCGCCTGGTGTCCCACCGACGGCTACGCCAGCCCCCATGAGGTCGTCCAGGCGTATGTCGCCCAGGCCCGCCGCCGGGGCGTCCGGATTCTGGAGGGAGTTCGGGTCAGCGGTTTGGAGGTTGCCGATGGCCGGGTCCGGGCCGTCCTCACCCCGTCGGGCCGGCTCGAGGCCGACCACGTCGTGAACGCCGCCGGGCCTTGGGCTGGGCAGGTGACAGCCATGGCCGGGCTGACGGTCCCGATCATGCCCCGACGCCGCCACATCTTCGTTACCGACTCATTCCCCTGGATAAGGCACCCGACGCCTCTGGTCGCCGACCTGGGGTCCGGGTTTTATTTCCGGTCCGACCCGGTCCGCGTCCTGATGAGCCCCGGCGACGAGGGGGTCGTTCCGGACTTCGAGGCCACAGTTGACTGGTCGGTCCTGCCGGAACTGGTCGAAAAGGCCGTGCGCCGGGTACCGGCCTTTGAACGGGCGGCCATCAAAACCGCCTGGGCCGGACTGCGGCCCCTGACCCCTGACGGCCGGGCCATCCTGGGCCGGGCGCCGGGGTTCGAAAACTTCTGGCTCGCCATCGGATTCTGCGGCCACGGCTTCCAGCACAGCCCGGCGGCCGGACTGGTGATGGCCGAGCTCATTTTGAAGGGAACGGCGCCGGTCGACCTTACCGTCCTGAGTCCGGAGCGGTTTCAGTCTCAACCGGCGCCGGCC
>JAUQQI010000027.1 GCA_030549955.1 Chloroflexota bacterium | reverse complement strand
GCTGGCTGACCGGCTACGGGCCCGAAGGCCCCTATGCCGAGCGGGGGAGCTACGACCTGATTATTCAGGCGATCTCGGGCGTTCTCGCCCGGCGCCGTCGGCCTGACGGCATGCCCTTGAGCTCCGCCATCTGGGTTGCCGACATGAGGGCGGCGATCCTGCTGGCCACCGGCATCACCCTAGCCCCCATCGCCCGGGAGCGGACCGGGGAGGGTACCGTCGTCCAGACGTCGCTTCTGCAAGCGGCGCTGGCGATGCAGTTTGTCGACCTGGTTGAAGTTGAGCGGGAGGTCCGGCCCGAAAAGCCGGTCGATTTTTCGGCCCAGGCGATGTATGCGCCCTACCGGTGTGCCGACGGCCTTTATCTCATCCTGGTTGTTGTCCAGGACGCCCAGTGGCGCCGGCTCTGCCAGGTTCTGGGCGTCCCGGAGCTGGCCGATGAACCGAAGTTCGCCACCGCCCTGGGCCGGGCCGAGAACAGCGCCGAACTTTACGACATCGTGGCCGCCCTGTTCGAGACCAGACCCCGGGACGAGTGGATCGCCGCACTCCAGGCGGCCGACGTGCCCTGCGCCCCGATCCTGAGCCCCTTCGAGGCCCTGCACCAGCCCCAGGTCGAGGTGAACCGGATGGTTGTCGACCTGGACGACCCCGTTGCCGGCCGGACCCGGATGGTTGGGACGCCGGTGCGCCTGGTGGCCGGTCCCGAGGTCGCCCATCGGCGAGCACCCCTGCCCGGTGAGCATACCCGGCAGGTGCTCGCGGGTCTGGGCTACACCGAAGCGGAGGTCGCCGCCCTTGAGGCGGAAAATATCATCAAATGCCGGAGGTTAGCCGATGAGGACGTCTCGTAGCCGGACGGTTCTGAGCCTGTTCGTTCTTGGTCTGCTTGTCATGTCGGCCTGCCAGCCGGCACCGGGCGCGCCCGCGCCTTCGCCGGGACAGCCCCAGGAAAAGGTCCTGAAGGTCGGGATGGTGCTTGCTATGACCGGCCCGGGGTCCTTTTACGGCCAGGTTATGAGCCGGGGTGCCCAGCTGGCTGTGGACCAGCTCAACAAGGCCGGCGGGGTAAAGGGCTGGAAGCTTCAGCTCATCATTGAGGACCATAAGAGCGGCGACGCCGAAGCCGGCGCCAGCGGCGGCCGCAAGCTGATGGAGGTCGACCGGGTGCCGGTCATCCTGAGCTCGTACACGGCCCCGACCCTTGCCATCCAGCCCATTGCCGTTGAGCGGAAGGTCTTGCTCTTTAATGGGGGCGGTGTCGGGGCGTCCCTCATCAACAAAGAAAACCTCTACAACACCCGGATGCTCGGTAGCCAGCTCATGCCCAGCCTGGTTCAGTGGCTCGTCCGGGAAAAGGGGGTCAAGCGGGTCGCAACTATCTTCTGGAATGACGCCGCCGGCCGCAGCGTCAACGACAGCGTCAAGGCCGCCTGCAGTCGACTGGGGTGCCAGGTTGTGGCCGAAGAACCCCACGATATCGGCCAGACCAGTTACGGGCCCCAGATCGCCCGAATCAAGGCGGCGAACCCCGATGCCGTCGTGCTGGGCTCTTACGGGAATGACGTTGGCTATATTGTCAACCAGCTCCGGGCCCAGGGCGTCAACGTCCAGGTCGCCGGCAACGAGTGGACGCCGGATGCCCAGCGGATTGGGGGGGATGCGCCGATGGAGGGCTACGTCGTCGTGCTGGACCGGTTCGACCCGACCGGGCAGGACCCCCGGACCCGGGAATTTGTTGACGCCTACCGGGCAGCCTACGGCGAGGCCCCGGAGTTCTACGCCGCCAACTACTACGACCTGGTTTACTACGTTCTCCGAACCCTCATCGAGCGGGCGGTTGATGGGGGTAAGGACCCGTCTCAGCCCGGGGTTCTGCTGGACCTGATGAAGCAGGCCGCCCAGTCGGGGACAAAATTCGGCACCGTCTACGGCGGCGACATGGTCATCAGCCCGGACGGAACGACCCGCAAGCCGGCCGGACTCTTCCGGGTCGAATCCGGCAACCTCAAGCTCTTCGCCCGGGTCGTTGATGACCAGGTCATTCGGGTGCAATAGGACCCGTGAACCCGGACCTGCTGGCCCAGCTGGTTGTCAACGGGCTGATTTCCGGAAGCTTTTATGCCCTCGTCGGGCTGAGCTGGGGGCTGATCTTTTCGACAACGAAAATCTTTCATTTTAGCCACGCCCTGACCTTTGCGGTGGCGGGCTACGGGTTCACCCTGGCCGCAAGCGCCGGGCTGCCCCTGCCGGCCGCAGCCGCGGTTGCCGGCCTTGTCGGGACGGCCGCCGGGGTTGCCGAGGAGCGCTGGCTCTATCGACCCCTGCGAAGGGCGGGAGCCTCCCAGCTCAATATCTTTCTGGCGTCTCTGGGGTTTCTCTTTGCCGGCCAGAGCTTGCTCCAGGTCGTCTTCGGCCCGTCGGCCCGACGGGTCCCCGGATTCGCCGAAGTCGGGATTAGTCTCGGCCCCGTCGCCTTCACGAACCTGGATGCGATGACGGCTGCCGGGTCGCTCGCCCTGGGGGCCCTCACTCTCGGGTTTCTTTACAACAGCCGGCCGGGACGGGCGGTCCGGGGAGTTGCGAGCAATCCCGAGCTTGCCAGGGCGGTCGGGATAAGTGACGACGCCGTCTTCGGCCTGGTCTTTGCCCTGGGGTCGGCCCTGGTCGGGCTGTCGGCGGTCCCTTACGTCCTTAAAAATGCTGCCACCCCGACGATGGGCCTTGGGCCGCTCCTGGCCGGATTTATCGGAGTGTTTCTTGGGGGCGTCGGAAGCTACGGGGGGATGCTGGCTGGCGGGGTGATCCTGGGGCTTGCCGAAAACCTGGGCGGACTCTTCCTGCCGGGTTACTGGCAGGCGGTCATCGCGTTTGTAATCCTTTTCGTGCTGGTTCTCGTGCGACCAGCCGGACTTTTCGGCCAGCCGGCGAGGTGAGACGGTGGAGTTCTGGGTCCACGTCATTGACACGGTCCTTATCTTCATCATACTCGGACTTTCGCTGAACCTGGTCCTCGGGTTTTCGGGCCTTGCGTCCATGGCCCACGCCGCCTTTTTCGGGCTCGGGGCGTACGCGGCGGCCCTACTGAGTAGCGGCCTGGGCTGGCCGTTCCCCCTGAACCTGGCCGCAGCCATCCTGGTTACGGCCGCAGTCGCGGCGATTGTGGCCCTGCCGGCGTTGCGGGTCCGGGGCGAGTATGTCATTCTGCTTACCCTGGCCCTCCAGATGTTCGCCTACGGCCTGATGCTCTCCTGGGTCGAGCTTACCGGCGGTCGGACCGGCCTGCCGGGAATTCCCCGGCCGGTAATCTTCGGCTGGAAGCTGGTCACCCCGCCCGATTTTCTGCCCCTCTTGCTGGTCGCCGCGGTGGTAACGTTTTTAATCTGCCGCCGTATCGCTGATTCCCCGTACGGCCGGGTCTTGAAGGCCCTGCGAGAGGACGAGGCGGCTACCGTTGCCCTGGGCAAGAACGTTCTGGCTGTTCGGGTCAGTCTGTTTGCGGTTTCGGGCGGTCTGGCTGGGGCGGCCGGCGGGCTTTTCGCCCATTACTACGCCTTCATTAACCCGTTTTCGTTCAGCCTGGACCAGTCGATTTTTCTCATCGCCGTCGTCACCCTCGGGGGAACCGCAAACCTGTGGGGCACGACGGTGGGCGCCCTGCTTTTCGTCGGGGTGCCGGAGCTTCTACGCTTTCTTTACCTTCAGCAGGACATCGTTGCCCCCGTCCGGAACCTGATCTTTGGCCTCCTGCTGGTCGCGTTCATGCGGTTCAGGCCCCAGGGCATTATCCCGGAGTATGCCGGCCTCGAGCGCCGGTCGGCCGGGCCCAAGGCGGAGCCGGCGGCCGTTGGGGAGCTTTTCCGCTCGGCCGCCCGAAACCTGGCTGCTACCGGCCTGAGCCGCCGCTTCGGCGGGATTCAGGCGGCAAGACAGGTCGACCTGGAGCTCCGGCCCGGCGAGGTCGTCGCCCTGGTCGGGCCGAACGGGGCGGGCAAGACGACAATCTTTAACCTTCTGACGGGCTTTCTCCGGCCCGATGCCGGCCGGGTTTATCTGGATGGCGAGGATATCACCCACCTTGCGCCCTGGCAACGGGCCCGGCGGGGCCTGGTTCGGACCTTCCAGGATGTTCGGGTCTTCCAGCGGATGACCGTCCTCGACAACGTCCTGGTGGCCGTCCCGAATCAGGCTGGCGAAAACCTGCTGAGCCTGTTCTTCAGGCCCCGGCGGGTCGCGGCCGACGAGAAGATTGCCCGGGCCCTGGCTTTCGGCTATTTGGAGTTCGTCGGTCTTGCCGACCGGGCCGGGGTCCTGGCTGAATCGCTTTCGTTCGGGGAGCAGAAGCTACTCGCCCTGGCCCGGGCGCTGGCCGTAAGACCGACCGTGATTCTCCTCGACGAGCCCGCCTCCGGGATTGACCCCCAGTGGGTTGGCCGGATGCTCGACCTGATCCGTCGTCTCCGGGGTGCTGGTTGTACGGTCGGGCTGGTGGAGCACAACCTGGAAGCGGTTCGGGCCGTGGCCGACCGGGCGTATTTTCTGGAAGCCGGTCAAGTTATCGCCTCGGGCCACCCTGAGGAGCTTATCCGGGACCGGCGGCTGGCCGAAATCTACTTTGGCGTCTGAGATGGGAGCCACGCTACCGCGTCTTCAGGTTGAGGGTCTGACGACCGGCTACCGCCGGAAGCAGGTCGTCTTCGACTTTTCGGTCCGGGTTGAACCCGGCGAAATCGTTGCACTTATCGGCCATAACGGGGCCGGGAAGACGACAGCCCTCAAGGCGGTCTTCGGCCTTTTGCGGGTCTGGTCCGGCTCGGTCCTTTTTGAGGGGCAGGTTGTGACGAACAGC
>JAUQQI010000201.1:1512-4860 GCA_030549955.1 Chloroflexota bacterium | reverse complement strand
AATACCGGGGCTACGCCGTTAGACACGTCCAGAACTTCACCGATATTGACGACAAGATTATCGCCCGGGCCCGGACAACCGGGCTGAGTCCCTTCGACCTGGCCGAAAAATATATCGCCGAGTTTTTCCGCGATATGGACGACTTAAACGTGGCCCGGGCCCACGTCTATCCCCGGGTCACCCGGGAGATCCCCGACATCATCGAGGCCATCAAAAAGCTCATTGAAAAGGGGTTTGCCTACCCAACGCCGGCCGGCAACGTCTACTTTAGCGTGCGCAAATATCCCCGCTACGGGGAGCTCAGCCACCGCCGGCCCGATGAAATGCTGGCCGGCGCCCGCATTGAGGCCGAGGAAGACAAGGCTGACCCCCTGGACTTTGCCCTCTGGAAAGCGGCCCGACCCGATGAGCCGGCCTGGGAGAGTCCCTGGGGGCCGGGGCGGCCAGGCTGGCACATTGAGTGCTCGGTTATGAGCCGCAAATACCTGGGGGATGAGCTCGATATTCATGGGGGCGGCCAGGACCTGATCTTCCCCCACCACGAGAACGAGCGGGCCCAGAGCGAGGCCCTCACCGGCCACACGCCCTTTGTCCGCTACTGGGTCCACAACGGCCTGCTTCAGCTCGGCGGCGAGAAGATGAGCAAGTCGCTGGGAAATTTGATCACGGTCCGGGAGGCCCTCGAGCGATATTCGGCCGACGGCCTCCGGGTTTTTATCCTGAGCAGCCACTACCGGCGCCCCCTGGTCTTTACTGAGGAGGCGGTTCAGGCGGCCACCAGGGGGGCGGAGCGGCTCAGGTTCGCCGCCCGGGAGCCGGCCCGGGGGGACACGTCCCTGGATTTTGACCCGCATCAGTTCCGGGCCCGCTTTATCGAGGCGATGGACGACGACCTGAACACCCCCGAAGCCCTGGCCGCCGTCTTCGACCTGGCCCGGGAAATCAACCGGGCCCGGGAGGCCGGCCAGGATATCCGCCCGGCCCAGGAGGTCCTGCTTGAGCTTGCGGGAGTGCTCGGCCTGCGGCTCGAGACCCCGGCCGCCGAGCTTGCGGCCCGGCCCTTTATCGACCTGCTTGTTGAGGTTCGGTCCGAGTTACGGAGCCGGCGGCTCTATGATTTGTCGGACCGAATTCGGGAGCGCCTCCGGGAGCTGGGGATCATCCTGGAGGACACTCCCCAGGGCACCATCTGGCGGTTGGGCCGTGGCGGTTGAACGCATCTGGGGCCGCAATCCCGTCCTCGAAGCCCTCCGGGCCGGGACGCGGGTCCGGCGCGTCCTCCTGGCCCGGGGAGTCACGCCATCCCGGCCGATTCAGCAGATCCTGGAGCTAGCTGCCGCCCGGGGCATTCCGGTCGAATATGTGGAGCGGGACGAGCTCGACCGGTTCACCCGCCACCACCAGGGGGTCGTAGCTGAGGTCCGGGAGTTTAGATACGCCGAGCTCTCTGACCTGCTGGAAGCTGCCGCCCGGAAGGGCGAGCCGCCCCTGCTCCTTGCCCTCCATTCGGTCCAGGACCCCCAGAATCTGGGGTCATTAATCCGGACGGCCGATGCCGCCGGCTGTCACGGGGTGATTATCCCCCGGCACCGGGCGGCCCGGGTCACGGCCGCGGTCGAAAAGGCCTCGGTCGGGGCGGTCGAATACGTGCCGGTAGCCCGGGTGGCGAACCTGAGCCGGGCCCTGGAATGGCTCAAGCACCGGGGGGTCTGGGCTGTCGGCCTCGAGGCGGACGGCCCCGAGCCCTTCTACGCTGTTGATTTCGGCCTGCCGACGGTCGTTGTCCTTGGCGGGGAGGGGACCGGGCTGGGGCAGGTCGTCCGGGCCCACTGCGACCGGGTTGTCCACATCCCGATGCGAGGTCACGTTAACTCTTTAAACGTCGGGGTGGCCGGGGCGATTGTCCTTTACCATGCCTGCCTGGTGCGGACCGGACTATTGCCCCGGCCGCGGGTTCCCAGCCGGGGCTAGGCGGTTCCGGCCGCAATCTCGGCCCGGAGCTGCTTGAGCCGCTCGACGTTTTCCCGGTCGGGTCCCTTGTTGTCGAGGCCGGGGACTTCCAGGATAAAGGGCAGGTCCCGGAGCCGCGGTTCGGCCAGGATCACCCGGAAGCCCGCCAGACCGATCTGGCCGTCGCCGATGTTCTCGTGGCGGTCTACCCCCGAGCCGAGGGGCACCTTTGAGTCGTTGGCGTGGATGACGACCAGCCGGTCGAGGCCGATGAGGCGGTCGAACTCGTCGAGGGTTCGGCGCAGTCCGTCCGGGTCGGCGACCGGGTAGCCGGCGGCGAAGAGGTGGGCCGTGTCCAGGCAAATTTTCACCCGGTCCGGGCTGTCGGCCGCCGCCAGGATGTCGGCCAGGTCTTCGAAGCGGTGGCCGACCGATTCGCCCATGCCGGCGCTGTGCTCGAGGACCAGGGCCGGCCCTTCCGGGGCCTGGTGAAGGATCTGCCGGATCGCGGCCGCAACCTGGGCCCTGGCCTCGGGCAGGGGACGCCCCCGGGCGCTGCCGAGGTGGACGATCACGCCTGCGGCCCCAATCTGAGCCCCGACCCGGAGGTACTGGACCAGCGATTCGACCGAGCGGGCCAGGATGGTCTGGTCCGGCCCGGCCAGGTTCACAAGATAGATAGCGTGCAGGTAAACGGGACCGAGGCCAGCCTCGGTTCGCCGCCGGACAAAGGCGGCGGCGTCCTCGGGTTTTGGCGGATTGAACCGCCAGGTCTGGGGCGGGCTCAGAAAAAACTGAATAGTTTCGGCCCCAAGTTCCAGGGCCCGGTCGATACCTTTTGGCAGGCCGCCGGCCACCGAAACGTGGGCGCCGATAACTGGTCGAAGCTTTTTGTCGGCCATGGTCGTTCGCCTCCGGAAGACTTTATCAGGTCCGGGGGCCAGTCTGCTATCCTTCCCGTCAGGAGAGGCCGCCGATGGGACTGGATGTGGCGCTCGTTTACACCGTCCACGACCCCGGGTTTCGCATCGGCCGGGTCCTCAAGGCCCTCCTTCCGACCCTGGACCTGCCACACCGGGGCATTTGCGGTACGGCAAGTCCGGAGACGGCCGACGAAACTGTAAGTCTGCTTGAAAAGCTCGGCCCGGTCCGGCGGGACACAGCCAACCGGGCTATCGGGGTTGCCCGCCGCCAGGCGTTAAGGCTTGCCATTGAGGGCTCGGCTGGCTTTTTTCACTACTGCGACCTGGACCGGCTTCTTCACTGGTGGCGGGCTTACCCGGCGGAGCTGCGGGCGGCGGTGGCCCGCATTCCCGGCCACGACTACCTGGTAATTGGCCGCACCGACCGGGCTTTTCGGACCCACCCGGAATGCCAGCGGCTTACCGAGGCGGTAAC
>JAUQQI010000201.1:689-1502 GCA_030549955.1 Chloroflexota bacterium | reverse complement strand
TGCGGCGTTTTCGGCCGGAGATAGGGGACTGGGACTTTGCAGCCGGGTCGGCGGCCCTGAGCCGGGCGGTGGCGGCCCATATCCTGGCCCGGTCCCGGGCTGAATCGAATGCGACCGACCTGGAGTGGCCGGTCCTGGCGGCGGCTGCCGGCTACCGGGTCGGGTTTCTGGCGGTGGAAGGCCTTGAATTCGAGACGGCTGATTACTATCCGGAGGAAGTGGCCGCCTTGGGGTCGGTCGAAGCCTGGGTCGAGGCCCGTAACAGCCTCGACGAATGGATTGCCCGCACCCGCCTCACCTACGAGAGTCTCCTCGCCGCTCGGGACGCCCTGAACCGGGAGCCGGCTAAATGACGTTATCGGTCAAATTCTTGACCTGGCCGAGGACCTGCTTTTCAACCCAGCGCCGGTCCGGCAGGACGTAGAAATAAACCGAGTCGCTGGTCGGGTCGATAATGCGGTCCAGGCCAGCCTTTACCCTGGCGAGTCGGCTTTCGGTAAGCTCGCCCTCGAAGGCACTGTTCTGAACCCAGTGCAGGTGGCGGCGCAGGTAGTTGCAGACCCGGTTTACCCGCTTCTGTTCAACGTCGTAGACGACGATAACGTACACGGCCCGTGCTCCGGCTTACCACCAGGCCCGCAGGGCCCGGTACGGCTCGATGCCAAGCAGATGCTTGATAAGCTTGTAGCACTCAATCCGGATAAGGCCGCGATAACTGACGTTGCGGCCGAGCCGGCGATGTCTGACCGTCGTCCGGAGGCGCTCTTCGAACTCCCTCACGACCAGTTTCCGGCCGGTCTCTTCCAGGTAGGC
>JAUQQI010000201.1:0-679 GCA_030549955.1 Chloroflexota bacterium | reverse complement strand
ACCTGGGCCAGGAGGTGTTTTTCGGACACCATACCGGTATTTATAAGTCGGAAGACGAGCTTGTCGACGATAAGGGGCTTGAAAATTTCGGCAATGTCCAGGGCCAGGGAAAAGCGGCGGGAGCCCGGGGCGTGGAGAAAACTCACCGTCGGGTTCAAAGGCGTCCAGTAAATCTGGCTGAGCACGGCGGCGTAAAGCAGGCTGTTGCCGAAGCTCAGCAGGGCATTAACCAGGTTATCGGGCGGCCGTTTGACCCGACCTTCGAAAGGTGTTTCAAGCCGGAGCACCTCGTTAAAGGCCTGGTAGTAGCTGTTGCGGATGCGGCCTTCGACCCCCATCAGGTTCCCAATGTCCGGGGCCTGCTCGATCGCAGCGGCCTCGACTTCCATTGCCGCCAGGGCGTCTTCAACCGGCCTGCCCCGGTTGCGGTAGTAAGCGAGGTTTCGATGTAGGTTTTGGTAAGCGCCATGGACGAGCTCCCGGGCGATGACCAGTCGGCGGGCCGGGTCGGTACTGTGCTGGACCTGCCGGATCAGGACCTCGCCCGAGACGTTGCCTTCCCGGGGGTAGAAGGAGCCAGTGTAAAAGCCGTGGTAATTATAGACATGGACCGGAATCTGCAGCCGGCCAAGGAAGTTGAGCAATTTAGTATTGAGGGAAACCTCGCCGAAAAGGTAAA
>JAUQQI010000207.1 GCA_030549955.1 Chloroflexota bacterium | reverse complement strand
GCGGCAAAATCTCGGCCATGGCATCCAAACCCCCACAAGGACTTCGACCAATTATACCTCTGTCCGAACTGCTATCCGAAGCTCAGCCGAAAACGGCAGGCCGGGACAGAATAGAGGGTTTTGTCCCAAATGGACTAGAACATTTGTGCAGTTTTAGGGGGCAGGGGCGAACACTATGGGTGAGACCAGCTTACAAGGAGGTACTTCTGACCATGACTGATGGGAAACTTCCGCCTGACGCCGCCGAACCTGGACCGCATGAACGGCTCGAGACCCTCGAGGCCCGCTACCGGGCCCGTCTCCAGAGCCTCCTCCCGGACGCCGCCGAGCTTATCGCTGGCGACTCGGTGGAAGCCCTGGACCGGGCCTTCGAGCAGGCCCGGACCCTGGTTGAGCGGCTCCGCCAGCAGGCGGCTGAAGACGCCCGCCGGGATGCGGCCCGACAGGTGACCCCGGTTCCGCCGGGCCGAACCCCGCCCGACCTCGACTCGCTGCCGGCCGTCGAGAAGATCCGGATCGGCCTTCAGAACCACTAAACCCGGACCAGGAGGAGTATAGCCGAAGCCGCCAAGCTATCGAATGACCTGCTGATTAAAGGTGTCTTCGAGACGGTGGTGAAGGCCTCGCCCCTGCTCGAACGGATGCCCTTCATCGAAATCTCGGGCAATGCCCTCACTTACAATCGGGAGGCCAGCCCCGGCACGGCCGCCTTCTACGCCGTCGGCGCCACCTGGGCTGAGGACACCCCGACTTTCACCCAGGTAACTACCTCGCTCAAGATTCTCGGCGGCGACGCCGACGTCGACAATTATCTGCGGCAGACCCGCTCCAACATCCAGGACATTGAGGCGGTTGTCTTGGAGCTTAAGGCCAAGGCTGTTGCCCATAAGTTCGAAGAGACCGCCATCGTCGGCGACTCGACTGTTGACCCGAACGCCTTCGACGGCCTGCGCACCATTATCGGCACCGGCTCCCAGGCCGTTTCAATGGGCACAAATGGCGCAACCCTGACCCTGGCCAAGCTTGACGAGATGCTCGACCTTATCCGGCCCGGCAAGCCGGACCTCATCATCATGTCCCGAAGGTCCCGCCGGAAACTGAACGAGCTGCGTCGGGCCGCCAGCTCCCAGATTGAGGGGGTTGTTAACGAGTTCGGCCGCTGGGTCGAGCTTTACAACGGCATCCCCATCGCCGTCTCGGACTTCATCCCGGACAATGAGACCGTGGGGACCTCGACCGACTGCTCCTCGATTTACGCCGTCGCCTTTGGGGAGGATGGCCTGGTGGGCCTTACAAACGGCTGGATTCAGGTCGAGCGGGTCGGCTCCCTCGAGACCCGGGATGCGACCCGGAACCGGGTCAAGTGGTACTGCGGCCTCGCCCTCTTCTCAACCCTGAAGGTCGCCCGGCTGTACGGCGTCCGGCCGTAGGGAGGGAAGTCGATGTTTAAAGGCGTCGTTATCATCCACGCCCACCGGCCGGAGGCCCTTGAGCGGGTCTACCGCCGGATCATCGAGGTTTTAAAGACCTCGCCCGAGGCCGGGGCCATCCGCTACCGGGCCTGGTGTGAGGCCGGGCCGGCCGAGCGGCTCTTCCGGGAGTTCCAGCGGGTCGACCGGCGGCACCGGCTCACCGACCTGGGCCTGGTCCTGCCCGGGCCGGAGTAAATCCAAAGGACAGGACCGTGGGCACCCGAGCCGAGCTTCGAACCCGACTGCGGCGGGAGCTTAAGGACGAGGACCTGGCCGCCCAGCGCTGGTCGGACGCCGAGCTTGACCGCCACCTGGACCGGGCCCTCTCCGACCTGAGTGTGGCGATGCCCCGGGAACAGCAGACCGACTTTACGATGCCGGGCGGCACCCGGGAGGTCGACCTTTCGGGCCTGAGCGGTCTGCTGGTGGTTGAGGCGGTCGAATATCCGGCGGGGATGTTCCCGCCGGCATACGCGGGCTGGACCCGCCGGGCCAACCGGCTGACCCTGCTGGTTGATTCGCCCCCGGCGGCTGGGGAGCAGGTCCGGGTTTACTGGCCCGGCCGGCATACCCTGACTGATACCGGCTCGACCTTAAGCCCCGACCAGGAGGAGCTTCTGGTGCTTGGGGCAGCCGGGTATGCCGCCCGGGCCCTGGCCAACTACGCGATTAACCGGCTCAACCTGACCCGCAGCGCCCAGACCGACTATTTAAAGTGGGCCGAGGCGACCCTGGCCCGGTTCCGGGCTGGCCTCGAAAAGCGGGGACGCACCGGCCGGGTGCGGCCCGTCCGCCTTTACATCCCAGCTTTCGGAGAAACGGATGTCTGAGCGGCCGAAAGATTGCTCTTACTTTCACGATTACGCCTGGGCAGCGGCCCAGAACGAGGGGGTCGACCCGACCGTTTTCGTCAGGCAGATCGACCTCGAATCGGGCTTCGACCCGAATGCCCTCTCCCCGGCCGGGGCAGTCGGCATCGCCCAGATCGTCCCGGAGTTCCACCCGGACGTCGACCCTTACGACCCGGAGGCGTCTTTGCGGTATGCGGCCCGGCTGATGCGGGAGTACCTGGACCACTTCGACGGCGATTACGCCAAGGCCCTGGCCGCCTACAACTGGGGGCGGGGCCGGGTGGACCGGGGCGTCCGCCGCTACGGCGACCGCTGGTGGCTCATCCTGCCCGAGGAGACCCGCAGGTACCTGCGGATTATCCTTTACGGCAACTGAGATGCGGTCGATAAGCCCGACCCTTGAGGCCGCCGCAAAGTCCCCGGCCGTCACCCCGTATATTGAGCTGGCCTGCGTCGACCGCTGGGGCGGCGTGGACAACCACCGATACGGCCGCCACTATACCGACCCGACTGACAGCGAGGCCCAGGCCGTCATCGCCGCCGACGGCAGTCCGCCCCTGGCCGCGGCCTACCGGGATGCTGATAACTTCGCTGTTTTTTACCGGGCCGCCGGCTCCGCCGGACTGCGGGCCCGGAAATGGGCCCGGACCTCGGGCTGGCAGGCCGCCGTAACCCATCCGGCCGGATTCGGGCGGGTGGATTACCTGACGGCGGCCTGGGCGTTCGACCGCTACCTGGTGTTTGTCGCCGGCCGGGACGTCGCCAACCGGTCGGTCCTGGGCTGGATAACGTTCGACCCCCTGGAGCAGGCCGACCCCGGCTCGACCCTGGAGTTTAAGTTCCCCAGGCTGGTGTTTGCCGATACCTTCCGGCTGACGTATCTGGTCAGCTTCGGTGGGGTCCTCACCCTGCTTGAGCGTTGCGTTTACCCACCAACAGGCTATGCATCCGGCCGGTGGCGGGTCCCCTTCCCCCTGCTCCCCCAGAATTCAGCCGGAACCCCGCCCAGCGGCTATGGGGTTGCCCTCGCCGGGCGGTCCGGGGGGCGGGTCTGGGCCTGCACCGCCGGCGGGGTCTGGTCGACCCCGGAGCCCGCCGGCGTCACGGTCCCCTTCGCCGACATCTTAAGCCTTGATTATGCCCAGGACCCGGAAGGAGGCCGGCTGACGGTCACCCTCCGGGACGGCCGCCGGATTTATTCGGGCCTGCAGCCGGGCTGGCAGGTCGAGGTTTACCCCGGCTACCTGACAGGGGCCGGGGCTGAGAAGGTGACCATCGGGGCCCCGACGTACTGGGTTACGGTCATCCGGCCAGGGGCCGGAACCCTGACCCTGGTTGCTGAGGGCTACGCCGCCTTGCTTCGGGCCGCCCGGCCCCCGTTTCCCCTCCAGTATCCGGCCGGAAGTGCCCCGGCCCGGCAGATTCTGGACGCCATCGCCGGTCTGGCCGGGTTCGAGGTCGGGTCGCTGGCCGGGTCGGATTCGTCGACCCGGTGGTACCCGGGCCTTCGGGTTCTGCCCGGTCAATCCCTTCACCCGGCCTGGCAGGTCCTAACCGCTGGCATCCGGGAGGGCCTTCGGCCGAGCGGCTCAACGGTCCTGACCATACCCTGGGAGGCCACGGACCCAACCGTTCTGGCAGTTGGTCCGGGCGGCTGGCCCCTCTTGGCCGGCGAATATGCCGACCTGGGGGCCGACCCGGACTGGGCCCGGGTTTTCTCCGAGACAGCGGCGGCCCAGCGTTTCGCCGGACCCGACCCGGCCGGGGAGGCTTTCTTCCGGCCAGGATTCGGGTATGATGCTGGGCGGTCGGCCGCGGCCCTGGCCGACCTGGCAGGGGCCCTGGTGGCCCGGGGTATCAGGGCTGCCCGTCGGGATCGGGTTGTCATCCGGCCGCACCCGGGGCTGGAGGTCGGGGGTGTGGTCGCCGTGTTGGACCCGGCCGTGGGGGTTATGAGCCTGCGGGTGCGGTACAGCCCGGACCACTACGACCAGGAGCTTATTTTAGGGGGTGTGGGGTGAGCTTCGAGGTCTGGTGGGGAATCCTAATCGCCTTCGACAGCCCGGCATACCGGGCTACTGTTCGGCCGGCAGGGAACCCGACGGGGGCAGTGGTGGTTGCTGTCAGCCGGGCGGTTCCGGCCGCGGAGATGGTCCCCGGCCGCCGGGGTCTGGTGGCAACGCCCGGTCCCCTGGGCGGGAAAGACGAGGTCGTGGTCGCCGTCTGGGCCTGAAGATGTTTCACGTGAAACAGGAAGGAGGCGCCGAAGTGGATATCAGGGAGTTTATCGGTCTTGCCGGGGTTCCCGTTATTGTCGGCCTGGTGGAGGTTGGCAAGCTCTGGGTTAAGGATAGCCGCTGGTATCCGGTTATGGCCCTGGCCTGCGGGGTCGGTCTGAATGTCGGGGTCGCCCTTATCCTCGGCCGGCCGGTCCCGGAGGGCGTCCTGACCGGGGTGGTTGCCGGCCTGGCGGCCAGTGGCCTCTACTCCGGGGTCGGGGCCGGTCTGGCGTCCGGGACGTGGGAGGGCGAGGGTCGTGATG
>JAUQQI010000151.1:2433-4899 GCA_030549955.1 Chloroflexota bacterium | reverse complement strand
GGGCCGGGATTCCTGGTTCGAGTCGCCCCTCTTTGGGCCGCTGGGCCCGGAAGATGAGGGGGCTGCCGAAAGCACCTTCGATTTCGGCGGAGGGCTGGGAGACCAGGCCGCCGAGACCGACTTCGACGCCGGCTTTGATGCAGATGCCGGGTTCAACGGGGGCGACGCCTGAGCTGAATCGTCAATCGCCGGAGAGCAGGGCCCGGATGACCCCTTCGGCGTCGGAAAGGTCCGGGAGAACCAGGTCGGCTCCGGCCGCCCGAAGCGTATCCTCGTCAAAGATTCCGGTCGCGACGGCGACGGTCCGGGCGCCGATAGCCTTCCCCGCCCGGATATCCTCCGGGGTGTCCCCGACCAGCACGACCCGGTCCGCCGGCAGGCTCAAATTGAACCGGCGGGAGCACCGGCGCACGGCGTCCCGGGCGATGTCGGCCCGGTCGGGATAAAGGTCGCCAAAGCCGCCCTCGGTAAAGTAGTCGGCGAGCCGGAAATGGCTCAGCTTAAGAAAAGCCGAATAGCGAAAGTTGCCGGTGCAGAGGCCGAGGCAGGCACCGTTCTGGCTGAGCAGGTCTAGCACGGCCGGTACCCCGGGCATGAGCCGGCCCTTCGTCGATTCCTCGAGGGTGGCCGGCAGGTACCGGAAAAACGCCAGCTTAATCGCATTTATCAGGTCGGGGTGGTCGTTCGGATTCCGGCCGGCCCGCTGGATGACCTCGCTGATGAGGAGCAGGTCGGTCCGGCCGGCGTAAAGCATCCCGTCGAGGTCGACGGGCCCGCCCAGGACCTCTTCGGCCGCCAGTTTCAGGGCCCGGCTCCCGGCCCCGCCCGTGTGGAGCAGGGTCTGGTCAATGTCAAAGAGGACGAGCAGTTTCGGCGGGGTGCGGCTAAACTCAGCCGGCATGGCGGAACCCGGTCTCGGCCATGGTGAGGGGCTGCCCGTCCCGGAGCCAGCGGGCATTCACAACCTCAGCGATAAAGACGACACTGTCGCCGGCGTCGGCTTCGGACTGAACCTGACACTCGACATAACCGAGGGCATTGGCCGGGACCGGACAGCCGTTGTCGGCGTAGAAATGCTCGACCTGGTGAATCTTGTCGGGAACCCGCTTCCAGGGTTTCCCGAGGAGGCCGGCGAGTTCCCGCGATCCCGACGGCAGAACCGCAACCGTGAAGATGCCTGATGCCCGGATCAGGTCGATGGAGTGGCCGTCTTTCTGGACCGAGAGGGCGATAAGGGGCGGGTCAAAGGAGACCTGCGTGCACCAGTTGGCTGTAAAAGCATTTACGTCGTCGCCGTTACGGCACCCGACGATGTAAAGTCCGTAGGTAAAGGCCCGGAGCACCCGCTTTTTCGCTTCAGGGTCCATCTTACCCTCCAGCTAATTAAGATACGGTAGGCCCCCAGTGGCCGTCAATTTGCGCGTCTTGCCCCGGCAGGAGTCCGCCCGGCGGTGTAAACTGTCGGGTAGAAAGGGCTTAAGTGCTGTCATCCGGGGAGGCGACTATGAGCCGGCCGACCGGGCCAGCCGCCTGGCTCAAAATGGTGAAGATTCTCTGGGCTCTGGGCCGCGAGACCTTCCGGCCGCCCCGTCCGGTCAACCCCATCCGGGAGCCCCGTAGGGCCTGGGACCCGTCCCTCTGGGCCAGCCGGATTCCCCTCCGGGAGGCCCACAACATTGCCGAGGTTTTTCGGGCCGTCTGGGAGAACCGCGACAACCTGGACTACGCCTGGGCGATCTTAAACGAGGGCGTCTGCGACGGCTGCGCCCTCGGAACAAGGGGGCTGCGGGACTGGACCATGGAGAACATCCACCTTTGTAATATCCGGCTGAGGCTTCTGCGGCTCAACACGATGCCGGCCCTCAACCCCGAAGTCTTGGCCGACGTAAGACAGCTTGTCGGCCGGACGTCCCGGCAACTCCGGGCCTTGGGTCGCTTGCCTTACCCCATGGTCCGGCAGGGGGGCGAGGCCGGTTTCCGCCGGGTTTCCTGGGACACGGCCCTCGGCCTGATTGCCGACCGGATTCGGGCGACCGACCC
Organism: Chloroflexota bacterium; assembly: GCA_030549955.1. Taxonomy (GTDB): domain Bacteria; phylum Chloroflexota; class Dehalococcoidia; order JAUQQI01; family JAUQQI01; genus JAUQQI01. The sequence goes on along the minus strand of JAUQQI010000151.1, from coordinate 2,859 downwards.
TGACCGGACGTATTTTTACATGACCAGTCGGGGTGAGCCGAATGAAAATTACTACGCCTTTCAGAAAGCGGCCCGGGCCATTGGCACCAACAACATCGACAATGCGGCCCGGATCTGCCACTCCCCGAGTACCCTCGCCCTGAAGGCCCAGCTCGGGGTAGCGGCCACGACCTGCTCTTACCGGGACATCATCGGTACCGACCTGGTCGTCTTTATCGGGTCGAACGTGGCGAACAATCAGCCGGTTATGATGAAGTATCTTTACTACGCGAAGAAGGCGGGGACGAAGGTCAGCGTGGTTAACCCCTATCGGGAGCCGGCGATGGAGGCCTATTTCGTCCCGTCCGACCTTGAAAGTGCCCTCTTCGGCACCCGGATAACCGACCGGTTCTTCCAGGTCAGGCCGGGCGGCGACATCGCCTTCCT
>JAUQQI010000151.1:2103-2423 GCA_030549955.1 Chloroflexota bacterium | reverse complement strand
TTCCTGGTCGGCGCTGCCAAACATATGCTGGCCGCCGGGTGGGTCGACCGGAATTTTATCGACAATCACACGGCCGGGTTTGAGGAGTTTGCCGCCGGGGTTCAGGGAACATCCTGGGAAACGCTGGAGAAGGCGAGCGGCCTTTCCCGGGCCGAGATGCTCGCTTTCGCTGAGCTGGTCGGCCGGGCGGAGCGGGCGGTTTTCGTCTGGGGCATGGGGATTACCCAGCATACCTGCGGGGAGGACAATGTCCAGGCGATTATCAACCTGGCCCTGCTTAAAGGCTTTGTCGGCCGGCCCGGCTGCGGGCTCATGCCGAT
>JAUQQI010000151.1:0-2093 GCA_030549955.1 Chloroflexota bacterium | reverse complement strand
GCGTCTCGTGCAGGAAGTGGTCGGCCGCACGCGCCCGGGCTCGCCGTACTCGACGCTGCGGGAGGGGTCGTCGGGGCCGGCCACCTCGATGCAGGCACGGGGCTGGGGTGGGGCGGAGATGGGGGCGTATGCCACGGTCTTCCCCGGCGGCCTGCCCATCACCCCCGAAAATGCCCGCCGCCTCTCGGAACTCTGGGGCTTTCCGGTACCCGACCGGCCAGGCCTGACGGTTCCGGAGATGCTGGATGCGGCCCTGGCCGGCAAAATCGACCTTCTGGTCTCGGTCGGGGGCAGCTTTAATGAGGTCATGCCGAACCCGGCCGGGGTGGAAGAGGCCCTCCGCCGTATACCGGTGCGGGTCCACTTCGATATCGCCCTCTCGGCCCAGATGCTTATCGAGCCAGCCGATACGGTGGTCCTGCTTCCGGCCGCGACCCGCTACGAGATGCCGGGCGGCGTGACCGAGACGACGACCGAGCGCCGGGTGGTTTTAAGCCCGGAGATCCCTGGCCCGCGGGTTGGGGAGGCCCGGCCCGATTGGGAAGTCTACATGGACCTGGCCCGGCGGGTCCGGCCGGAACTGGCCGACCGGCTGACCTTCAAAGATACGGGCGAAATCCGGGCCGAAATCGCCCGGTGCATCCCGGCCTACGACGGCATCCAGCATCTCACTAAACCGGGCGACAGCTTCCAGTACGGCGGGCCCCTCCTCTGTGCTGGCTGGGAGTTTCCGACGCCCGACGGTCGGGCCCACTTCAAGCCCGTCGCGGTCCCTGCCCGTCGGGTCCCGGCCGGGCGGTTCGTGGTGGTAACCCGGCGGGGCAAGCAGTTTAATAGCATGGTTCAGGCCGACGTCGACCCGATTAACCTGGCTCCCCGGGACGGCATCCTGATGAGCCCGGAGGATATGGGTCGCCTCGGCCTGCAGGCCGGAGAGACCGTCGAACTCGTCAACGAACACGGAATCTTCCGGGGTCGGGTCCTTCCGGCCCGGGTAGCCGCCGGGACGCTCCAGGTCTACTGGCCGGAGGGCAACGTTCTGGTCGACCCGGCCAGCCGCTCGCCCCTGGCAAAACTCCCGGCCTATAAGGACATCGTCGTCACGGTCCGCCCGCTGGCCGAAAGGTCCGCCGGGCCGGCCTCAGCCGGAATGGCTTCCGGCTGAGGCCTCAGGAGCCGGCATCAAGCCTGGCCATCAGTTCGGCAGCCCGCTGCCGGAACCGCTCGACACCCGCAAGCTTGATCGCCTCGTAGCCCCGAATTTCGTCCGGCAGACAGGCGATGGCTAAAACTACGTCGTAATTCGACCCGTCAAGTTTTTCGAGGGCCCGTTCGACCAGCCCCTTATACTCGTCAATGAGCTGGCGCTCGAGTCTGCGGACCTGAGTTTGGCCGAAGATGTCCAGGGGCGTTCCCCGCAGCCGCCGCATCGCCCGAAGCAGCCGGAAAACCGGCCGGAACCACGGCCCCAGCTTTATCTTGCGCTGGAGACCCAGGGCCCGGAGGAGGGGCGGCTGCAGGTGCCAGTAGATGCGGGCATCGGGTCCGAAGCGGGCCTCCAGGTCGGCCCGGACCGACGGGTCGAGGTGGAGCCGGGCAACCTCGTACTCGTCCTTATAGGCCATCAGCTTGTAAAGGTACCGGGCCACTGCCTCGACGATGGCCGTCCGGCCGGGCGCCCGCCGGACAAACTCGACATAACGCCGGGCATAGGCGAGGTCCTGGTACTCAACGAGGTCCGGGACCCGGACTTCCAGGAGGCGGCGGAGTTCGCCGTCGGCCCCGACCGAATCGATAAGTTCCCGGACTCCAGGTCCGGGGCTAGGGACGGAGGGTTGGGCCCGCCGGGTCGCCCGCAGAATCTCCAGGTCCACCCGGCGTGGGTCGACGACCGCGAGCCGGCCCCAGCGGAAGGCGAGGAGGTTCATCTCGACGGCAACGCCGTTCAGGCGGATCGCCTGCTCGATGGCCTCGGCCGAAATCGGGATTGTACCGGCCTGGTAGGCGGCGCCCAGCAGCACGATGTTGGCGGCCATGTGGTCGTTGAAGAGGGCCTCGGCGACGAGCTGGGCGTCCAGGTAAACGTTATGAGA
>JAUQQI010000236.1 GCA_030549955.1 Chloroflexota bacterium | reverse complement strand
TATCGAACTCGTAGCCGGAAGCCCCCAGGCCCGCCGCGGCTACCTGGATATCACGAACTCCCAGGTCGACCCGAAGTACCTGCGGACCCTCCAGATTTACCATCGGGTCGTGGCCCAGCGCAATGCCCTGCTCCGGCAGGTCCGGGACCGGCGGGCCTCGGCTGAGTCCCTGGCCGTCTGGGAAGACAGCCTGCTGGATTCGGCGGTCTACATTATCCTTCGGCGGGCCCGGACCGTCGCGGCCCTCAACGACCGCGTCCGGCTCATCCACCCCCGGCTCACGGGCCGGCAGGAGCACCTCAGGATTGACTACGTGCCCGAGCTGGCCGGCCTAGTGAAGCCGGCAGACCTCCCCCAATCGGAGACGGAGCTGGCGGAGGTCCTGCGCCGGGCCTTGCGGCGGGTGGGTCCGCGGGAGGTCGCCCTCGGCATCTCCCTGGTCGGGCCCCACCGGGACGACCTGAAGTTTTACATCAACGGGGCCGACACGAACCTGTACGGCTCCCGAGGCCAGCAGCGGACGGTCGCCCTTTCCCTCAAGCTGGCCGAGGCCGAGTTCATGCGGGCCGAAACGGGCGAATGGCCCGTACTGCTCCTGGACGACATTCTTTCTGAGCTTGACGCCGACCGGCGCCGGCACGTCCTGGGCGGTCTGCTCGAGGCCGACCAGCTCCTTATCACGGCCACGGACCTGGCCGACTTTCCGGCCGAGTTTCTCGGCCGGGCCGCCCGGTTCCGGGTCGAGGCCGGTCAGCTCAGCCGCGAGGCCTAGACGGCTTCGAGCTGGCGCACCTGCCCCAGGATCCGGCTGAGCACCTGCCGGCAGGCTTCGGCGAAATCCGGGCCCCGGGACGCGTAGGTCGCCTGCCGGCCCACAGCGATGAGCAAACCGCCCGGCCGGCCAGTGCCCCCAAATCGGACTGCGGCCTCGAGGTCGCCGCCCTGGGCCCCGATGCCGGGGACAAGGAACGGCAGGTCGGGCACCAGCTCCCGCAGGGCCCTGAGCTCGCGGGGATAGGTCGCCCCAACTACAAGCCCCAGGTTCCCGTGCCGGTTCCATTCCCGGACCCGCAGGGCGACGGCCTGGTAGAGGGGCCGCCCTTCCGGACCCACGGGAAGGTCCTGAAAGTCGCGGGCGCCCGGGTTGGTCGTCCGGGCCAGGACATAGACGCCCCGGTCAACGTACTCGATGAAAGGCTCCAGCGAGTCACGCCCCAGATAGGGACTGACGGTTATCGCGTCGAATCCCCACGTCTTAAAAACGGCTTCAGCGTAAAATCGGGCGCTGTTGGCAATGTCGGCCCGCTTCGCGTCGGCAATGACCGGGATATCACGGGGCACCGCCTGACGGGTCCGTTCAAGGGCGGCGAGGCCGGCGAGCCCCCGGGCTTCATAGAACGCAAAGTTGAGCTTGTAGGCCGCGACCAGGTCGGCAGTCGCCTCAATGAGGCGGATGTTGAAGCCGGCAATATCCACCCGGTCGGGGAGGCGCTCCGGGTCCGGGTCAAGATTAAGGCAGATCAGACTCCGCCGGGCCCCGACGGCCCAGGCCAGCCTGGCGAAGAAGTCCATGCCGACCTACTGCAGCGGCGAATACGGCGTCGGTTTGAGGATATAGTTCGTGATCCTGGCCACCAGCGGGCCGTCCCGCTCGGTCTCCGCCCGGACCTTGAGCCAGTCGGGGTCGCTGGCAAAGGCGCCCCAGACCCGCTCCCGCTCGGCGAGGTCCTGCCAGGCGAGGACATAGATGAGCTGATTTGAGACGCCGACGACGTGCTCCCAGAAGGCAACGACCCTGATACCGTGCTTTTCAAAAAACTTCAGGGTGATGTTTGCAAACCGGTCGTGCAGGGCCTGAAACTTCCCCGGAACGGCATCGTAGATTCGCATCTCGTAGAGCATGGCAGTCTCCTACTCACTCCCAGTGCAGGATCCAGACGCAGAGTCCGGCCAGGACTATCGTGGCCACCACCAGGGTGGCGAGCTGGGTCGGCAGCAAATTGACGTCCCGGGCCGACCAGAGCAGGACCGCCACCATCGCGGCCGCCAGGAAGACGAATTCAAAGAGGGCCGGGTGCCGCTTTACGAACTCCACGAACCGGCTGAGCATGGCCGTCAGAACCGGTAAACGCCCTCGACGGGCAGGACGAACACGGTTGCGCCCCCAACTTCGACCTCGACCGGCATCGGGATGAAGACATCGATCCCCTCGACCGGGGGCGGCAGGGGCTGAACCTGCCGGACCCGCCGGCGGCAGTTTTGTTCGACGAGCTCCAGGATACGCGGGACCTGCCCGTCCTCGGCCCCGATGAGCAGGGTCAGGTTCCCCTCCCGCAGGAAGCCGCCAACCGTTTTGATTTTGGTTACCCTGAAGTCAGCCTGAAGGAGCAGACGCACCAGGGTGTCGGCATCCTCCGGGTTGACAACGACCAGCACGAGTTTCACGCCGGGTTATTATAGCATGAAAGCCTGCCCGGGCTGACCTCAGCGGCCTCCCCGGCCGGCCGGCGGCAGAGTGGACCTGCCCTGTGATAAAATTCGACAAAAGCCGTGTCGGGCCGTTAAATAAGACCGGACAATGTAAAAGAGGTCGTACATGGGTCGCGACGTTGAAGTCCCCGAAACCGTTGTCCGCCGTCTTCCCATTTACGTTCGAGCCCTCGCCCAGCTGGAGGCCGAAGGCATAAAGACCATCAGCTCCCTGGAACTTGGCCGGTTCATTGGGGTGACCGCCGCCCAGATTCGGAAGGACCTGAGCTATTTCGGGGAGTTTGGGAAGCAGGGCCGGGGATACGAGGTCAGTCACCTCCTTCGGGAGGTCAGGCGCATCCTGGGCCTCACCCGGGTCTGGCCCATGGTGGTCGTTGGGGCTGGGCGGCTTGGCCAGGCCATCGCCAGCTACGACGGCTTTAAGCCCCGCGGCTTCGAGGTCGTGGCCGTTTTTGACAACGACCCGGCGAAGATCGGACAGCCCGTCGGCCACCTGGTGGTTCGGGATGTCGACGAACTGCCGGCCATCGTCCGGGCCCTGGGGGTCAAGATCGGCATTGTGGCGGTGCCGGCCGCCGAGGCCCAGAAGGTGGCGAACCTGATGGTCGACGCCGGCATCAGGGCGGTCCTGAACTACGCTCCGACCGCCCTCCATGTCCCGGAGGGGATCCGGCTGGAGGACGTCGACCCGGTCGCAATCCTTCAGAGCATGACCTACTACCTGGTCAGTTCCGGGGACCACGACCCGGTTGTTGCCGAGCCGTCCGGGGCCGCGGCCGCCGGCGGCGATTCGGCCCCCGAGCTTTAGCCGAGTGTTATAATATTCTCCCGGAGAGGTGGCCGAGTGGTTTAAGGCGGCCGTCTCGAAAACGGCTATGGGGTGATGAGCCCGATCGTGGGTTCGAACCCCACCCTCTCCGCCGAACCCGCCGGCACCCCGGCCGGCATTTCTCGTTTAAACCCGGTGGCGGCGGATCCGTTCCTCGTCAAGCTCAAGCCCGAGGCCCGGCCCCGACGGGACCTCCAGCTCCCCATCGATAAGCCGGGGCGGATTCTTGAAAAGCCCGAACGACCAGGGCATGTATTCGACGGTGAGGCCGTTCGGGATGGCCGCGAAGATGTGGACATGGACCTCCGGTACAAGGTGACTCACCACCGGAACCTGATAAGCCTCGGCCAGGGCCGCCGCCTTCAACCACCCGGTAATGCCCCCAACCCGGAGCAGGTCAACCATCAATATGTCCACGGCCTGCTCGTCGAGGAGCCGCTTGAGCCCGGCCAGCTCGTAATGATACTCGCCGGCGCAGATGGGAACGTCCAGGGCCCGGGCAACCCCGGCACTGCCGGCAAAGTCCAGCATGGGTACCGGGTCCTCAAGCCAGTAGAGGCCGTACTCCTGAAACCGTCGGCCCAGGGTAATGGCCCGCCAGGGCGTCCAGCCCTGATTCACATCGGCCATAACGTCAACGTCCCAGCCGACGGCTTCCCGGACAACTCGGACCCGCTCGACCTCCTTCTCCGGGTCGGCTTCGCCCCCGACCCGGAGCTTCACGGCCCGGAAGCCCAGGGCAACGTACGAGGCCGCCTGGGACGCCAGCTCCTCCGGGCCGTAGTTCCGCCAGAGACCCTGGCTGGCATAAGTCGGGACCCGGTCTCGCCGCCGGCCGAGCAGGTCGGCAACCGGTAAATTTAACAGTTTCCCCCGGAGGTCCCAGACCGCGACGTCAAGGGCGGCCCGTGCCATGGTGATGAGGCCGCCAGGTCCGACGTTAAAGGCGATATGGTGAAGGCCATCCTGGACTTCACCGAGCCGCAGGGGGTCCCGGCCGACGAGGGCCAGCTTCAACTCATCGATGGCCCCTTTAAGGCTGGCCGTGTTCCGCCCATTTAAACTGAAGGCCCAGCCGATCCCCACCAGCCCCTCATCAGTCCGGGCCCGGACCAGAATATGGTCGACAAAGCTCAGGTCGCCCCTGGGGTCCCGGAAAGGAACCTCGAGCGGCAGCCGGATAACCTCGGTATCAACGGCAAGAATCTTCATCGAGAACCTTCCGTCCAATCATCAGTACGGCGGGCAATCACGACGTTGTGGGCGGCCAGGGCCCGAATGCCAGGCAGCCGCTCCAGCAGGGCCTCGAGCCGGACAACCGGCGGCAGGAGACAGGCCGGAACGAAGTCCGGAACAAAGCCGAGTCGCCGGCCCCTGATATCCGTCACCGGGCAATTTCGAAGCACGGCCAGAATTTCGCCGAGGGGCACAAGCCGCTCGGCACCGGTGTCCTGGGGAATGCGCCGCATCACGAGGGCCCCGTACGCGTTGATCGGGTCGTTGTCCCCGATGACGACCCAGCCGCCCCGGCGCGTCCCCCGCTCCATCTCACGAAGCGGGGCGGCGACCCGGCCGGGCTC
>JAUQQI010000312.1 GCA_030549955.1 Chloroflexota bacterium | reverse complement strand
GCATTGTATAAAGAGCTCAAGCTGGCCGCCTTCGACCCGGCCCTGGCGGCGGTCCTCGGGTTCTCGCCGGCCCTGATTCACACCCTCCACCTGGGAGTGGTCTCGGTAACCGCCGTAGGGGCCTTCGATGCGGTCGGGGTGGTTCTGGCCGTTGCCCTGTTCATTGTGCCGCCGGCAACGGCCTTGCTCCTGAGCCACCGGCTTGCGGTGGTTATCGGCCTTGCCGTCGTCCTTGGAGCGGCCCTGGCGGTTGGGGGCTACTGGGTCGCCCACACCTTTGATACGTCCATTGCCGGCTCGATGGCGGCCGTTGGGGGTCTCCTGTTCGCCCTCGCCTTTTTGGGGTCCCCAACTCAGGGCCTCATCCCCCGGGCCTGGCGGCACCGGCGCCAGCGGTGGGAGTTTGCCCTGCGGCTCCTGGTGATGCACCTTCTGACCCATGAGGGCAGTGCGGCCGAGGCCCGGGAGGCCGCCGCGGCCGACCTGTCAGCCCACCTCCGGTGGGAGCCGCGGTTTGCGGCGGCGGTAATCCGGCTGGCCGAGGAGACCGGCCTCGTCGAACGCCGGGATGGGCTGCTGGTCCTGACCAACCGGGGCCGGGAGCTGGCCCAGGATGTCATGCTTTACGGCACCGGCTAAAGGGGCCGGTACCGGGGAGGTCACGGCTTGCGGGACGGGAGGTGCAGCTGCGTCCAGGCCAGGGCGTAGGCGGCGGCCCACCGGGCGTAGATGCCGGCGGTTACGAGCCAGCGGATGGGCCGGGGATTCGTCGGGGCATAGTGTTTGCGGTAAAAGATGAGCATTGCCCGGTAGAATTCCCGAATTGACCGGAGCCTCGACCGGCGAGTGCTTTCCCCCTTGTGGTGGAGGACAACCACCTTCGGGTAGTATAAGACCTTCCAGCCCCGGGCCTTTATCCTGAAGGCCAGGTCGAGGTCCTCCCCATAAAGGAAAAAATCCTCGTCCATGAGGCCCACCTCATCCAGGGCCTCCCGCCGGATGAGCATGAATGCGCCGACGACCGAGTCGACTTCGGTTTCGATATCCGGGTCCAGGTACGTCAGGTTGTACCGGCCGAACCGCCGACTTTTCGGGAAGAGCCGGCTCAGTCCGACCATCCGGTAAAACGAGACCTCGGGCGTGGGGAAACTGCGCCGGCAGGCGAGGTCAAGGCTTCCGTCGGGCCGAACGAGTTTCGGACCGGCAACCCCGGCTTCCGGGTGGCTGTCCAGGTAGGCCACCATCCGGGCGATGCCATCTGGCGGCACTTCGGTGTCGGGGTTAAGCAGGAGGATGTAGCGGGGCGCGGGGGAATGGGTCTGGAAATACCGGATTCCAAGGTTATTGGCCGCCGAATAGCCCCGGTTCTCGGGGCTTAAAATTAAATGGACTTCCGGAAATTCGGCGGCCACCATTTCAGCCGAGCCGTCCGTTGAGCAGTTGTCGACGACGCAGACGGCCAGGTTAGTCCCCCGACTTGCAAGCACCGACCGGAGGCACTTCCGGAGGAGGCCGGCGACGTTGTAACTGACAATAATAACGCCTACGTCGAGCATGGCCCGAACGGTCCCGTATTGTACTATAAGGGTAGGATTGGTGTGGTACCAGAAAGGAGGGTGATGATGTCCTCGACTCGCGACCTGTCCTGTCCGGAGCTGAGGCCCGCTGACCTCCGGGAGATTCTGAGCCGGGGCGACCCGGTATTCATCCTGGATGTCCGGACCCCGGAGGAGTTCGCGGGCTGGCACATTCCAGGCGCGGTGAATATCCCGATTGACCGGGTCGAGGTGGACCCGGACTCGGTGCCGGTCCCGGCCGACCGGCCGGTCGTCGCCGTTTGTGCCCACGGCAATCGGTCCGCCCGGGCAACGGCCGTTCTACGGGCCCGGGGAGTCGATGCCTGGAACCTGGTCGGGGGAATGGTCGGCTGGAACGGCGTCTACGAGGCTGTGGCCGTGCCGGTCGGCCTGCCCGGGGTGGAGGTTATCCAGGTTCGCCGGCCAGGGAAGGGGTGCCTGAGCTACCTCGTTCGGGCCGGATCGGCTGCTGTCGCCGTCTGTCCAACTGTCCACATTGACGAATTTATTCGGCTGGCGGCCGATCGGAATGCGAAGATTTTCGCCGTCCTTGATACCCACCTCCACGCCGACCACGTCTCGGGGGCCCGGGAGCTGGCGGCCCGAACCGGGGCGGCCCTGCTTTTGAGCCGTCTGGAGCCGTACGAGTTTGACGGCTTTGTGCCGGTCGATGATGGCTTTGAGCTTCCCTTAGCCGACGGAATTTCGCTGGTTGCCCTGCTTACCCCTGGTCATACGCCGGGGTCGGTGACGTTCCGGCTCGGGGATGTGGCCCTCTTTACGGGCGATACTCTCTTCGTTGAGAGCATTGGCCGGCCGGACCTTCGGGACAATGCCGGGGCCCAGGCCCGCGACCTTTACCGGACGTATGCCGAACGGCTCAGCAGCCTGCCGGCGGATATGCTGGTGCTGCCCGCCCACTTCGGCGAGGCGGTCCCCTACCGTTGGGGTGAGCCGATTGCCGACCGGCTTGGCGCCATCCTGGACAGGCTCCCGGTTATCCGGTTAAATGAGGCTGAGTTTGTCCGGGAGGTACTGGCCCAACTGCCTGAACAGCCGCCGAATTTCCGGGCCATCCAGGCCATCAACCGGTCAGGGGTTGCGCCCGAGCCGGCCCAGGTTGCGGAGCTTGAGGCTGGGCCGAACCGCTGCGCCGTGCGTTTCGGGTCGTAGATGGACGAAATCAGGGTTGCAATTTTGACGGTAAGTGATGGGGTTGCCGCCGGCCGTCGGGACGACCTGAGCGGCCAGACCATTCGGGAGGTGGTGGAGGGAGCCGGTTGGGTCGTTGCCGACTACCGGGTCGTGCCGGACGAAGCCTCACTTATCATGCAGGCCCTGCGGGAGTGGGCTGACCGGGGCCTGGCCGATATTGTCCTGACGACTGGTGGGACCGGGGTTGCTCCCCGGGATGTGACCCCCGAGGCCACCGCCGCGGTTATCGAGCGGGCGGTTCCGGGCCTGGCCGAGGCCATCCGGATTAAGAGTTTAGAGTTTACGCCGTTTGCAATGCTGAGCCGGGGGGTGGCGGGTGTGCGGGGCCGGACATTGATTGTTAACCTGCCCGGCAGTCCCCAGGGGGTCCGCCAGGCCCTTGAGATCATCGGGCCGGCCCTTTCCCACGCCGTCGAGCTCCTCCGGGAGGAACCGACCGACCACCGGCCCCATGCGCATTGACATCCTGACCCTCTTCCCGGGAATGTTCCGGGGGCCCTTCGAGGAGAGCATTATAAAGCGGGCGGTCGAGCGGCGGCTGGTCGAGATTAACATCTACAACTTTCGGGAGTGGGCTACGGACCGGCATAAAACGGTCGACGATTACCCGTACGGGGGCGGGGCCGGAATGGTCCTCAAGCCCGAGCCCCTTTTCCGGGCCGTCGAAGCCATAACCGGCCTCAGCTTCTGGCCGACGCCGGAAGTGCCCGAGCCAAAGCGGCTCGTCCCGCCCGATATGGCCATTATCCTGGTGAGCCCTCAGGGGCGGGTCTTCAACCAGCAAGTCGCCGGTGAGCTGGCCCGTTTACGGCGGCTCGTTTTGATCTGCGGCCACTATGAGGGCTTTGACGAGCGGGTCCACCTCCACCTCGCTACCGATGAGCTCTCGATTGGTGATTACATTCTGACCGGTGGGGAGCTTCCGGCGATGGTCATTGTCGACGCGGTTGTCCGGCTCGTGCCGGGGGTCCTTGGGGCCGAGGAGGCGCCCCTGGAGGAATCGTTTTCCGACTCGCTTCTGGAATACCCCCAGTACACCCGCCCCGCCGACTTCCGCGGCTGGAAGGTGCCGGAGGTGCTCCTTTCGGGCCACCACGGTCGGGTCCGGGAGTGGCGGCGAAAGCAGTCCCTCCTGCGCACCTTTTTCCGGCGGCCGGACCTGCTTGAAAAGGCGAACCTGACCCCTGGTGAGCGAGAACTTATCGAGTCGTGGCGGCGGAACCCGCCCGAATCCCCCTTTGACCCTTAAGCCTCGGGCTCTCCGGCAGCCTCCGGCTTCGGGGCCCCGGCAGTGCCGAGGTTAAAAGCCATGCCCCGGCCCGAACCGGCCGTCCGCTCCTTCACTTTGGCGGACCGGCCGATCCGCTCCCGGAGGTAATAGAGCCTGGCCCGCCGAACCCGACCCCGGCGTACCACTTCAACTTTCTCGATCCGGGGCGAGTAGAGGGGGAACGTCCGCTCGACGCCAACGCCGTGGCTTATGCGCCTGACCGTAAAGGTCGCGCTCGGCCCGCCCCGCCGGATTCGGAGGACTGTGCCTTCGAAGACCTGGACTCGCTCCCGGCCGCCCTCGGTTATCCGGAAGTGAACCCGGATGGTATCGCCGGGACCAAATTCGGGAATATTGGGGCTGGTCTGAACGGGAACAAGGCTGTCAACATTCATTGCCAATTTCCTCGCCCAAGAATTATACCAGCCGCCGGCCCCAGGGTGCTAGACTGGGAGGTCGCCAGCCGGGGCGGTTAGCCCGGGGTTTTTTCGACGGGGATTTCGAGCTGGCCGTCCGTCCGCCTGACCACAGTACCCAGTCTGAAGCAGAGGCTCGACATCCGGTCGAGGATCAGTTCCCGGTAGGCCGGCGGGGCCAGCCGGGCCTGAAACTCGGCGATGATTGTTGGCGTCAGGGTAATCTTCTTGACCGTGGGGCCCTCCAGGTTAACTTCAAAGATAAAGGACCAGTCGTTTCGCTCAACCTCGTCGACGGCATAGTCGTCGACAAAATCCCCACAGCTGTAAAAGACCGGCCGGCCGTCGATAATCTCGATGCCCCGGAAGACGTGGGCGCTGTGGCCGAAAATAATGTCGGCCCCGTGCCCAATAAGGCTCCGGGCCGCCGTCCGGTGTTCGGCCGGCGGCTCGTAAC
>JAUQQI010000010.1:2656-4956 GCA_030549955.1 Chloroflexota bacterium | reverse complement strand
AGCGGAATGCGACGGTGCCCGAAGGTAAAGATTTTTGGGGACGAAGGGGACCGGCCGGTTTATTTCTGCACCCATAAGGGCTGGGGCGGCCGCCGGGCCCGCTACCTCCCGGCCTGCGTCTACGCAAAGGCCGACGGTATCAGTCCCGAAACGGCCCCCTTCACCGACGGCCAGCGTTTCGGCTTCTGCACTTATTACCGCGAGTATCTGAGACGGCTCCGGGCGGGCCTCGATACGTCCGCGATTCCCGAGCGCTAGGCTGCCGGGACCGCCGCCCTGCTCGCAACAAACCGAACCCTGGCATCGGCCAGGGGACAGCGGCACGCCACCACCCGGGTTAGCTCCCCATTCCAGGGGCGGCCCAGGGCTGCCTCCAGGGCCTCCGCCGCTGGCCGACAGACGGGCCACGAGAGCTGGCCCGAAGGGTCGAGCCCCCAACGCTGTCCCGGTCCGAAGCCCAGCACACACGGCCCGACGGTTTCGTCTACGATTATGCTGGCGGGAAATCCGACCGGCCTGAGCCGGGCCCGGAGGGCCAGGGGTGCAGATTCAGGCCGGGGAGCCAGCAGGCTCGTTGTTACAAGGACCAGGCCAAATGCGACCGCGACCAGGGCCAGGACACCGTGGGCGTAAAGTCCCCGGCTGGTCAGGTAGACGCCGACGGGTAGCGCCGCCCCAAGGACCCAGACGTAGAGGACCTGTGACCAGGTAAGCCGCCGGGCAGCCATTTACCCCCTCCTTAAGGCTTTTCTCATGGGCCTATCCGGTTATAATTTTAATACGGGGGCTGGCGGCCGGAAATATGCTTCCGGGTAGTCTCTTTGCCTGCCCAATCGGGCGGGGTGCGGGGCAGACGCCGACCGTTTCGGTGCTAGCGGGGTGGCATCCGGAGGCCGCCGTCCAGCCGGATCACCTCGCCGTTCAGCATCGGGTTCTCGATGATGTGCTGGACCAGCCGGGCGTATTCTTCGGGCCGGCCGAGCCGCTGGGGGAAGAGCACCTGCTGGGCGAGGGCATTTCGAATCTCGGCCGGGAGCTGGCCCAGCATCGGCGTATCGAAGATCCCCGGTGCGATAGTAACGACCCGGATGCCGTTCCGGGCGAGGTCCCGGGCGGCCGGGAGGGTCAGGCTCACAACCCCGCCCTTCGAGGCGGCATAAGCGACCTGGCCGATCTGGCCCTCGAAAGCCGCCACTGACGCCGTATTAATAATTACACCCCGTTCGCCCTCCTCGTTGGGCTCGTTCTGGGCCATGGCCCAGGCGGCGAGCCGCAGGGCATTGAACGTCCCGACCAGATTCACCTGAATCACCCGGACAAATCGCTCGAGGGAATGGGGACCGTCGCGGCTTATCGTCCGCTCGGCGAGGCCGACTCCGGCGCAGTTGACCAGGATGTGGGGCCCGCCGAAGCGGCTCCGGGCCAGCTCGATCGCGGCCCGGGTCGACGCCTCACTCGTCACGTCAGTCGAAGCGAAGGCGGCGGCCTCACCCAGCTCCCGGGCCAGGGCTTCACCGGCCTCCCGGTTCAGGTCGGCGATGACGACCCGGGCGCCCAGCCTGGCCAGGTGGCGGACGGTGGCGGCCCCCAGCCCCGAGGCCCCGCCGGTTATGAGGGCGGTAGCGTCGGCGATTTTCACGGCGACCTCCCTGAAGCAGTCTATGCGCCCCGGGCACCGGTGAGGTGGCGGAGCATGATGAGTCGCTGGATTTCGCTCGTCCCCTCGTAAATCTGGAGGACCTTAGCGTCCCGCATCAATTTTGCGACCGGGAACTCCTCGCTGTAGCCGTAGCCTCCGAAGACCTGGACCGCCTCGGTCGCGGCCCACATCGCCGAGTCGGCTGCAAAGGCTTTGGCGTAGGCAGCCTCCAGGCTGTTTCGACGGCCGCAGGACACCTTCCAGGCCGCGTCGTAGGTGAGCAGGCGGGCGGCGTGGGCCCGCATGCCCATCTCGGCGATCTTGAAGCCGACGCCCTGGAAGTCGGCGATGGGCCGCCCGAACGCCTGGCGCTGGGTTGCGTAGCGAATGCATTCATCCAGGCACCTCTGGATTATCCCGACCCCGAACGAGCCGATCATTGGCCGGGACCGGTCAAAAACCTGCATTGCGAGCTTGAAGCCCTCACCCTCGGGCCCGAGCAGGTTCTCCGGGGGCACGGGAACGCCTTCAAAGACGACCTCGCAGGCGTCCGAAGCCCGCTGGCCGAGCTTCGGCAGCTTGCGGGTAACTTTCACACCCCAGTTCCGCTCGACGATGAAGGCGCTGATGCCCCGGTGGCCAGCCTGGGGGGCGGCCTTGG
>JAUQQI010000010.1:0-2646 GCA_030549955.1 Chloroflexota bacterium | reverse complement strand
CCCGGGTCTTGATAGCCGCGACGTCGGACCCGGCCTCGGGCTCGGTGACGGCGTAAGATGCGAAGCCCCCTTCGGCCAGCCAGCCCAGGTACTTCTTTTTCTGGGCCTCGGTGCCGGCAATGACGATCGGGTCCGAGGCGAGGTTGTTGATGCCAAGGGCGGTGGCGATCCCCGTACAGGCCCAGGCGACCTCTTCCATAACCAGGTTGGACTCGAAAACCGAGAGGCCGGCCCCGCCGTATTCCCGGGGCACCGTCAGGTTTATCAGGCCGATTTCCCGGGCCTTCTTGATGACCGGGTGGGGAAATTCGGCGGTCTGGTCGTAATGGGCCGCGACCGGGGCAACCTCCTGGCGGGCAAACTCCCGGGCCAGCCCCTGAATCATCACCTGCTCTTCAGTGAGGTCGAAGTTCATGCCACAACCTCCCGCAAGGTGCGCTCAAGCCTATTTTAATCCTTCGGTTTGCGGGCCGTAATTTTTCAGACGGAGGCTTCTGCCAGGGGCGGCCGATGGGTCGCCCGGTAAAAGAGGCCGTAAAGGTACCCGCTAACAACCAGGGCGTAAAAGTAAGTCGCGAGGATGCCGACCCCGCACAGAAGCAGGCCCAGGGGCGCGATGAGGTTAGAAACCGCCCAGCTAATCAGGACTATCACAATGTAGTTGCCAAGATTCGTCCGGACCAGGTCCCACATCTCGCCAAACCGGAAGGCCGCCCCGAAGTCGCCGGTGACGGCGTACTGGATGGTAACAATGGGCAGGACCGCAGTGTAAATGATGCTTAAGGGAAAGGCGAGACAGGAGGCGAGCGTGCCAACCAGGGAACCAACGGCTGATAAATTGGTTTCGCCGCCAGCGATGCCGGCGGCGATGGTCGCCACGAGGAAACAGCAGGCCAGGAGAATCAGGGGCGAGCCGTAGATCAGGAGGATGACAATATAGATGAGGCCCCGTCCGAAGGTCTGGCCGAGGTTCGACCAGTCCGGCAGGAAAGGGGGTTCGGCCCGGGCTACCCGCCGGACTATCTCAAGAAAGTAGCCGGCCACGAATGGGATGCCGACGAGGAGGATGCTCAGGAAGAGAAACAGGGCCCCAACCAGGAATTTCACCGGCCAGTCCCGGTCCGAGAAGGCGTAGGTGAACGCTTCGCCGAGGTTATTCATCGCTGGCTCCGGTCATGCAACTTGCCGAAATTATAGCAGGCCAACACCAATTGCGACGCTGTGCCCCGGACGTCTGTCCGGCAGCAACGCCTTACGGGCTGCCCCGCCGCAAGATATCCCGGACCTCAGACAGTGTCTCGTGGATGCTGAAAACAATAATCAGCGATTCGCAGAAGACTCGCCAGAGCAAAGCGGATAAAACCAGGAATATCGGGGCGCCACAGAACGCGCCAAGGATGGCCAGAGTACCGTTGGGCCGGGTGGCACCGGCCAGGCTAGCGAAAAAGATGAAGACTGCGATGACGATAATACCCACTATTCCGCCCCAGAAGATTATCCGGATAATGAGCGGAGTGACCATCCGGCGAAAGTTGAAGAAGTCCATCCAATCCATCGGACCCCCCACAGCTACCTTATGGGCTACTGCCTGACTCGTTGCAAGCTGTAGCTATTCTAGTCCGTTTGGCGGGACATGGCAAGCCGGCAACTCAACTCGGCGTGGCGGTTGGGCCTGGCCGGTCAGGGCTTGGGGACGCCGGTGGTATACTGAGAATGGTGCCTATGAGCCAGCCCACGGCTGACATGGAGCAGCAGTCTCACCCGACGAAGCCGCAGTCTTCCCGCCTCCTTGGGGTCGTCCGGGAAATTCTGGAGACGGTCGCCCTCACCCTGCTGATTTTCCTGGTGGTTCGGAGTCTCGTCCAGAATTTCAAGGTTGAGGGCTCGAGCATGGAGCCGAGCCTGCGGCACAACCAGTATCTGCTGGTCGCGAAATTCGTCTATTTTTCCGTGGACGGCGGCGCCGTCAAGGAGTTTCTGGGGCCCATCGGGGACCTCCTGCCCATCCCGTCGGGTCGGGTTTACCTGTTTCAGCCGCCCGAGCGGGGGGACATTGTGGTTTTCCGGTTTCCGAATGACCCGAGCCGGGACTTTATCAAGCGGATCATCGGCCTGCCTGGGGAGACGGTCGAGGTCCGCAACGGGCAGGTCTATATCAACGGCCAGCCGCTGGAGGAGCCGTATATTCGGGAGCGGCCGAGCTACACGTTCCAGCCGGTGACGGTGCCGCCGGGCCACTACTTCGTCCTGGGGGACAACCGCAACAACAGCAGTGATTCCCATATCTGGGGGGTCGTGCCCGAAAGCAACATTATTGGGAAAGCCTGGGTTTCATACTGGCCGCCCAAGCGGTCCGGTGGCGGGGCCGGCCGCCGCGACCCCGGCCTATCCCGGGCCGGCCTCGGTACCGACTGCCCTGCCCCCACCGGCAGCTTATCCTGGACCGGGGACCGGTTCCGGCCGGTAACCGCCGACCCAGGTCTTGACAGGGGCCTTCAGGCCGTGATAGCCATCTGAATGGGGGGTTGGTGCTGTTCCCCTCGTGCCGGAGTGGCGGAACTGGCAGACGCGGCGGTCTCAAAAACCGCTCCCCGCTGAGGGGGTGGGGGTTCGAGTCCCCCCTCCGGCACCCCCTGGCGCTTAGCC
>JAUQQI010000003.1 GCA_030549955.1 Chloroflexota bacterium | reverse complement strand
GGTCCGATAAGACATGCCGCCCTCGAAGTTCCTGGCGGTTTCTTCGTGGGTGTGGAACTCAAAAATCACCGTTTTAAGGTGTCCAGGGTAAACGTACATGCCCTGGTAAATGGGCTGGCTCAGGTCGACGATCCTTTTCGCCATCAGCGCACCTCCACGGTGGAGCTTAATACATTACAATACCGGCAGATACGTTTAGATCTTCGCCGGTAATAGCCGAACCCAGGTCTGACGCCAGAAACACGGCTGCCCGCGCAACCTCATCGGCCAGGACAAACCGGCCCAGGGGTGAGGCCTCAGTCAAGCTGCGGCGGGCCTCATCGACCGAAACGCCCCGCGCCTCGGCCAGCCGACGAACCACCCATTCAATCCGTTCACCTTCAACCGGACCCGGAGATATTACGTTAACCCGAATGCCGTAGGGCCCGACCTCCCAGGCCAGGGTACGGGTAAGGCCCACGAGGGCAAGCTTGCTAGCAGCGTAAGGGGTCCGGTTGACCAGCGGCCGCTTGCCGGTCATCGAACCGATATTGATAATCACACCGGAGCCCCGAGCGATCATAGCTGGAAGAAAGGCCCGGCAGCAAAGATAGACCCCCCGGACGTTAACGGCAAACGTCTCCTCCCAATCCCGCGGGTGTATCTCCCAGAGGGGCGCGGAAGGTCCGCCCACCCCACTGTTATTGACCAGTATGTCCACCCGCCCGAAGGCCTCCAGAGTCCGGTCCCGAAGGTTCGTGACGTCGTCTTCAGACGAGACGTCGGTGGGAACTACCAGGGTTTGCCGACCAATAGCCTGAACTTCGGCCGCGACCTCGTTGAGCTTGTCAACTGACCGGGCGGCTAGAACCAGGTCTGCTCCCTCGCATGCAAAAGCCAGAGCGATAGCCCGACCAATGCCCCGACCTGCCCCCGTGACCACCGCAACCTTATCTTTCAACAGCATGTTTACCCCCGAAGGCTACCTTACGGTTCACGGTGATTTTATCGATGATGCCGACCAGACCGTCCGGGAAAAAGACAACCAGAACCAGGCACAGGCCGTAAGCGATCCGCGCGATCTCTTCGCCGATATTCAGTGTGAGAAATTCGCCCAGAACCGACAGGATAACTGCCCCCAGAACTGGTCCCTGCCACCGACGGCAACCTCCGAAGAGGGCCATCAGGAACAAAGTTACGCCAATATTTAAGTCAAACACGATTTCAGGAGTAACGTACGACCTAAGGTAGCCGTAGATGCCACCGACCATTCCAGTGAGCCCGGCGCTCAGCACCAGGGCCGCCAACTTGATGTAAGTGGTATTGGCCCCAGCGGCCTCGGCCACCGCTTCATTCTGCCTGATGGCCATAAGGCCGAGGCCGAGCTTGCTGTTTTCGACCCAGGCAGTGACCCCGGTCGCCACAAGAGCCATGAAAAGCATAAACCAATAAAAGGTAGTCCGGTTAAGTTCGATGGGCATGTCTGGCAACGGTAGCCAAAGACCGGTTGTGCCCCCCAGAGCGGGCGTATTTTTCACAACCAGACTCGTCAGCAGGGCAACAAGCAGGGTGACGATGGAAAAATACGGCCCCTGCAACCGCACTATTGGGTAGCCCACCACAGCCGCGAAAAGCGCCGCTGCTACACCTCCCAGCGGGAAGCTGAATAGTGGATTGACACCTACATGCAGAAGGAGGAGGGCTGTGGTGTACGCCCCTATGCCGAAGAAAGCAACGTGGCCGAAACTCACGTATCCAGCGTAGCCACCCAGGATCGTCCAGCTTTCAGATAAGGCAATGTACATGAAAATAACCGTCATGAATGACAAGACATAAACCGGTGGTGCAGTGTACGGAAAAGCAGCCAGCAAGACTACTAAAATAAGTCCAGGTAAAATCAGTCGACGTCCAATCATTTAAAAAGTCCGTACGGCCGTAGAAGCAGAATGGTTAAAAGTAATCCAAATAAAATCAAACTGTTCCAGGCCTGGGGCAGCAGCGCCCCGCCGAGGCCAAGGACCAGTCCGACGCCCAGGGCCGAGATCAGGGTCCCGAGAATAGCTCCGGCCCCGCCGACCACGACAATCAACAGAACAGTGAGCAGCCAGTCGAAGTAAGAGGCGGGTCCAAAAGAGTAAATCATTGCCAGCCCAACACCCCCGATAGCTGCTGTTCCAACGCTTAAGGCAAAAACGAGCATGCTCACAAGTTCAGCCCGGATCCCAACCAGCCGAGCACCATCAGGTTCCTGAGCAACGGCTTGAATGGCCAAGCCAATAAAAGTCCTGTTCAAAAACCAGTGAAGTCCAAGCACAAGAAGGAGACCCAAAACTGCCGCAACGACCAGACTACCCTGGACGGTAAACCCGAACAACGTTATTGCCTGGTTGGAGTACGGTGTCGACATAATTCGGGGATTCGGCGTCCACACCTTGCTTAATGCGTTCTCCAATACGATAGCGAGTCCCAGGGTAAGGATACTGGTGCTGAGGGCCGGGTCGGCAACCCCACGCACGGTCGGCCGGAAGAGGGTCGGCCAGAGGGCCAGACCGGCCAGGAACATCAATGGGGCGAGCAATCCGACCGCAACCATAGGGTCGATGCCAGCAGTGGTAAGGAGGAAGTAGGCAAGATAACCGCAAGTCAAGCCAAGGGCGGTGTGGGCTAAGTTAAATACCCGGGCCATGCCCATGGCCAGGCTCAGCCCTACCGCGGCCCCGGCATAAGCACAGCCGAGTAGTAGTCCTGAAGCTAGCGAGGTTACGAGCATACCCATCGGCGCCACCCTACAATCTCACAGGCCTACATAAACCTTACGCACCTTCGGGTCGGCAATAAGCTCAGACGCCGGCCCCTCAGCGGTAATTCGGCCGGTCTCCATAACGAAGGCGTAATCGGCCAGTTTTAACAGGTGGACAACCTCCTGACTGACAACCAGGAGTGTGAGGCGACGTTCACTGTTAAGCCTTTTTATAACCTCAAGGATTTCGTGGGCGAGGCGGGGCGACAGCCCCAGGGTCGGCTCATCCAGGATGAGTAGCCGGGGCCGGGCCGCTAACCCCCGGCCGATGGCAAGCATCTGTTGTTCGCCGCCGCTCAGCGTGCCCGCAAGCTGGCGCCGCCTTTCGTAAAGTCGCGGAAAGAGGTCAAAGACTTCCTTCAGGGCGCGGTCAGACTCTGCCCGGGCTCGGGGCAGGTACGCCCCTAACCGCAGATTGTCCAGGACTGTAAGCCTTGGAAACAACTTGCGGCCTTCGGGGACGTGAACCAGCCCGAGCTCGCAGATACGTTCGGCCGGCCAGCCGGTTATATCGGTACCGTCAAAGACAACCCGACCCGCCGCCGGCCGGAGCAGGCCGGAGACCGCTTTTAAGAGGGTTGTCTTTCCCGCCCCATTGGGTCCAATCAGACCCACGAACTGGCCGGCCGCCACCTTCAGCGAAGCCTCCCTGACGGCCGGCAGTGGTCCGTAGTAAACGGTGAGGCCGCTAACTTCAAGCACTGGCTCTATCAGGCCCTAAATAAACCTCGATAACCCGGGGATCCCGGGCCACCTCCGCTGGACTGCCGCTGGCGATGATCCGACCCTGGTCCAGGACGATTACTCGGCTGCAGCTTTCCATGATTGCGGCCGGAATATGCTCCGTCATGATTACCGTCAGGTTCCGCCGCGCCTTCAGCTGTTTTATGAGTTCGGTGGCTTCCCGGACTTCACCGGGGGTAAGCCCGGCAAAAACCTCGTCCAGAAGCAGCAGTTTGGGCCGAACAGCGAGAGCCCGAGCCAGCTCCAATCGTCGCAGGTTGACCATGGTGAGCTCGGTGGTTCGGGCCGCCCAGAGCTCCCCAAGGCCAACCTCGGCAAGAATTTCGCGGGCCACTTTTCGGGCTGCCCCAAGGCTCCGCTCACCGTCAGCATACAAGATGCCCAGAGCAACGGTGTCCAGGCAAGTGAACTCGGGCAATGGCTGCGCGATTTGAAAGGTGCGGCCCACCCCCAACCGGGCGATCCGATGCGGCTTCAGACCCGTAATGTCGAGGCCGGCAAACATCACCCGGCCGGCTTCGGGTTTGAGAAAGCCGGATATGACCCCGAAAAGGGTCGACTTGCCCGACCCATTGGGGCCGACCAGCCCGAGCGTCTCGCCGGCTTCGACCCAAAAGCTAACACCGGCCAGGGCGACCAGGCCGCCAAACCGTTTAGTAATCGACTGTAACTCCAGCATACGGCGAGGGCTTCGGTCCTGCCGCGACCGTGGGGTCTCGTTTACCTCAGTTGGCCAAAGATTGGGGCCTTCGTCTCCGATCCCTTTGGCCAGACAGCGACGACCTGGCCGCCCTGGGTCTGGTAGGCCACACTGATCGGCTGCGGCAGGCCTCGCTGGTCGAACTTGAGCTTGCCCAGAGGCGTATCCACCTCGTTCGCCTTTAGCCAGTCGCGGATCTTCGTGTTGTCCAGCGACTTGGCTCCATTTACTCCGGCCTCAAGGACGTAACCGTAATTGTATCCAGCCAGGATATAGAGGTCAATCGGCTGATTGTACTTGGACCGGTACATCTGGTCGACAGCCTTCGCCCTAGCCGTAGACGCATCCCCGGTGAATCCGGTGAACACCAGCTCGCCCAGGTCGCCCATCTCCTTTACCCAGGGTAAGCTGTGGGGACCGATGTAAACAAAAACCGCCTTGGGCTGATAACCCTGGACCCTGAGGGTCCGCAGCATCAGCGCATTTTCGGCCGGGTTGCCGCCCAGCATAACTACGTCGGCCTGAGCCTGCTTGGCCTTAGCGATCAGCGGATCAGCATTGGCCAGGGGCGAGTCGTAAAGTTCGTCGACCACTACTTTGAAATCGGGCATGTTTTTGCTGATGAAATCAAGGGCTCCTTTGCGGGCGTCCTGACCAATGATGTTGTTCATAAACAGAAGGGCAACCGTATTCAGTTCCGGCCCCGCCACCGTCCGCTGCCGAACAGCTTTTACCAGGTC
>JAUQQI010000211.1 GCA_030549955.1 Chloroflexota bacterium | reverse complement strand
CGGCTGCGGAGGCTGCCCGGACCACGCCTTCTGCAGTACCCTGCTCAGCCCTTGGGTTCCCTGATATTGTTGACTTGTTGACCAACAATGTGATATTAATAGGTCAAAGGGCCTGTTCGGGGGGGGGCAGGTGGTGCCTGACCCGGCTGCGCCTCGGGGCGCATTCCTGGTAGCCCTCGTTGTGACTGCCCTCATCCTGGGCGGGGTGACCCTTTTGGTGGCCCTCGCCCGGTCGGGAGGGCCGAGGTCGGGCCGGCTGCTCCCCATCGTGCGGGTGTTGTGGCTTGGGCTGGTGGGTGCTGTCTGGGTCGGGCTCAATCTGGTCAGTCTCGGTTGGGTCCGGCTCGGGCGGGTGGGACCGGCTGACCCGGCGCCGGTCACGGTCGAAGTCGAGGCCCGGGTTTGGAGCTATCGCATTTCCAACCCCCAAGTTCCGGCCGGGGTGCCCGTATTGTTTGTGGTCCGCAGCGCCGATACCCTGCACTCCCTCGGGCTCTACGACCCGGATGGGCAGCTTCTGTTCACCCTCATGGCCATGCCGGGGATGGAAGAGCGGGGCCTTTTCACTTTTCCGCGGCCCGGCCGCTACCGGCTCAGGTGTCTGGAATACTGCGGCCTGGGCCATGGCCTCATGGCCGGTGACCTGGTCGTCCAAGGGAGGTGACGGCTCGTGGCTTTCCGGGCCCGCTTCAGCCCCTGGCTCTTTGTTCTGACTTCGGCCGTCTGGTTTGCCGTGGGCGGCGGCTTCGGGCTGCTCCTGCCGGCCCTGCAGCTGGTTGGCGAAGCCGGCGGCTTCTTCCGCCTGTATCAGGTCGCCCTTACCGGCCACGGGGTTGCCCTCACCTTCGGGGGCCTCTTCCAGCTCATGGTGGGGCTAAGCCTGCTCCTGGCCGGGACAGGGATGGGCGGCGGACGGCCGGCCGATACCCCCCTGGGCTGGCCGCTTTACGGCCTGCTTAACGGCAGCCTGACCCTGTTGGCCGCGGCCGACCTGATGGGCTTCGTCCCATCCTATGTCCTGATGTACCCTTTGCCGCTGGAGGGGGTCCGGCTCGGACTGTGGTCCCAAAGCAGCCTGGTTCTGGCCCTGGTTGGGCTGGCCGGGCTCCTTCTAGCGGTACTTTTCGTTTACCCGGCTGTGTTGACCCGGGCCCTGTTTGGGAAGATTCGCCCCGCCCGGGGACAGCTGGGTGAGCTCCTCCGGGACCCGGGCATGCTCGGGATGGCCCTTTATGCGGTCCTGATGCCCCTTCTGGGCCTGCCCCTCGTGGCCGCGGCCCTGGGGGTTTTCCTGGCGGTCATCGGTCTGGCTGAGCGCCCGGTCGGGGCTCTACCGTTTAATCTGGCCTTCTGGCTTTTTGCCCACAATCTTATGGAGGCCATGGGAGTCATGGCCCTGGGGCTGGTCTACAGGCTTGTTCCCCTCTATCTGGCCGACGGAAGCTGTCGCCTTTACAGTCCGCGGCTGGGGGTTGCGGCCCTGCTCCTGTATTCGGCCTCGGCAATTCCGGCCTTCGGTCACCACCTTTATACGATGGTCTCGAGTCAGCCCCTGGCCTTCCAGTCCGGGGCCCAGGCTGCCTCCTGGCTGACCGGGTTTGCGGCGGCCTTCACGGCTTTTAACGTTGGGGCTACCCTCTGGAAGCACGGCCTGCGGGCCGAGCCCGCCGTTCTGCTGGTCCTTGGGGGCTTTGGGGTTTACCTGGCCGACGGCTTTGTTGCGCTTCAGCTTTCGACCCAGACCTGGAATCTTCGGCTGCACGGCACCCTCTACGTGACGGCCCACACGATGACGATTCTGGTTGCGCTGGGGCTCATCTGGCTTGGGGCGCTGCACCACCAGCTTGCCCGAATCAACCGGCCGGTTAGTTCTGCCCTGGCCTGCGCCCACGGCGCCCTTACGCTGGTGTCGGCCCTGGGGATGTTTTACGCCATGCTGGGGGCGGGGGCGCAGGGGCTCCCGCGCCGGGCCTACCTGTGGCCGCCGGAGGCCGCGACTCTGGCCGGGGTGCTTCTGCTGTTCGGCCTCGTCTTTGCGGCCGCTCAGGCCATCCTGGGAGTGGGGATTCTGGCGCGGTTAAGAACCCGGGCGGGCTGAAGCGGCGGCTGGCCGCGGCTACAACTCTCCTCCGGCTACCGCAGCGGTATACTGCCTATTGAGGGGACCGCTAAGATGGGTCGTGGGTCGGCTGATGCCTTGTTCTCCCAGCGCCCCTGGCTGGGCTGGTTCTTCCGGCTGAACCTCTGGCCCCGCCTCGCCATCGTTGTCGTTATCGGGTTTACCATCCTCTTCGCGGTGACGACTGCAGTGGGCCTGGCCGCGACCCAGGAGTTAACCGGGCAGATCTTCAGTGACCGGCGGGTCCTGGCCGAAATCACCGCCGGGCAAATTGACACGTTTATTGGGGATATCGAGCAGGGGCTAAAGGTCGTGGCTCCTCCCGACTTGGGCCCGACCGCTGGCAATCAGGCTTTCCACCTTCTCAGGCAAACCAGGCCGGACATCTTGAGTGTGGGCTGGTACGACGCCACTGGCCGACTGGTCTGGCAAGAACCGGCCGGGCAGGACAGCCTGCGGCCATTGGTCGAGGAGACGCTGCGGACCGGGCGAACTGGCGTCTATGGGCCAGTTCTCGACCCCGCCACCGGCCGGCACGGCATGGCCATTGTCGTTCCCCGTGAGGCGGGGGCCGCGGTGGCCGTGGTGGACCTTGATGGTCCTTACCTGAGCGGGGTACTGCTGCAGGCCAAGATGCTCGGCCGGACCGGCCACGCGATGCTGGTGAACCAGGATGGTCTGGTGCTGGCCTCCACGGAGGTCTGGGAGCGCCTCCAGCCTGGCGAGCACCTGCAGTTTTACCGGCAGGCGGGGGCCGCCCGGAAGCCGGTAGCTGAGGTCGTGCCGTGCGAGCCCTGTCCTGGGGCCGAGGCGGGAGGCGACCACCTGATGGCCTACGCCCCGCTGCGGGCCGCGCCGTGGGGGGTGGCCGTCGGTGGCAGCGCCGCCGAGAGCCTGGCCCCAGTGTACGACCTCAGAAGCCGGGTCCTGATGGTGGGCCTGGTAATGCTTGCTGGCGTCCTGGGGGCTACCCTGGCCGGGGCCAAACTGCTGGTCCGGCCGGTGGAATACCTGATTGGGGCAGCCGAGCGCCTGTCGGCAGGCAACCTTGAGGATCCGGTCCGGGTGGCTGAAGGCGGGGAGATCGGCCTGCTGGCCGAGACCCTCGACCGGATGCGGGTGCAACTGCGCGACTCCCTGACGGCCCTTAAGCGGTGGGGCGAGGAGCTTGAGGCTCAAATCCAGGCCCGGACCGCCGAGCTGCGCCGGTTGCATGAGGAGCGGGGACGAATCCTTGAGAAAGTGCTTGACGCCCAGGAAGAGGAGCGAGAACGGATCGCCCGGGAGCTTCATGATGAAGTTGGCCAGACCATCGCTACCCTCTTCATCAAGCTTCAGATACTTGAGCGGGCGGTCAATCAGGATAATGACCCGGAGATGGTCAGCAACCTGACAAAGGAGCTCCAGTCCGATGCCCTCAGGGCCCTCGAATCCGTCCGCCGGGTATCGGCCGGCTTGCGGCCGAGGGTGCTGGACGACCTGGGGCTCATTGCGGCCGTTCAGCAGTGTCTCCGGGAGCTCCGGCAGCGCTTCGGCATCGAGGTCGAACTGGAGGCCAGGATTCCGGAGGAGACACGCCTGCCACGGACCGTGGAAACGGCCGCTTACCGGATCCTGCAGGAGGCTTTGAACAACGCTGCCCGGCACTCGAGGGCTTCGCAGGTCACGGTCAGGATCGGGGTTGAAACAGGCGACCTTATTCTCATCGTTGCTGATAATGGGCGGGGTTTTGATGTTGCTGGGGTGTTGGCCGGCCCAACCGAAGGCAAACTCGGTCTGCTGGGGATGCAGGAGCGCGCTTCCCTCCTGGGTGGGGAATGGAGTATAAGGTCTGAACCGGGCCTGGGGACCACCGTCCGGGTCCGGCTACCGCTGGTCGGGGCGCAGGGATGACGAAGGTGCGGGTTCTGATCGCCGATGACCATACGCTCTTCCGGGGCGGCCTGCGGCTGCTGCTGGGCGCCGAACCCGATATTGAAGTGGTGGGCGAGGCCGCCGATGGGCCCGAGGCCATAAGGCTTAGCCGGTCCCTCCGACCGGATGTGGTCCTGATGGACATCACTATGCCCGGCATGTCCGGCCTGGACGCGACCCGGGTTATCCGGCAGGACCTGCCCCAGGTCAGGGTCCTGATACTGACAATGCACGAGGATGAGGGCTACTTGCGGGAGTCCCTGCGGGCCGGCGCCTCCGGGTACGTTCTGAAAAGGGCGACCAGCGCCGAGCTCACGGCGGCCATCCGGGCCGTCTACCGGGGTGAGGCCTTCGTTTACCCTTCCCTGACCCGGGCCCTCGTCAAGGCTTACCTGGAATCTGTCGAACGGGTGCCGCCGGAGCAGGCCCTCAGGGCCGCTTTCGGTGGGCTGACCGGGCGTGAGATAACGGTGCTGCGACTCCTGGCCCTGGGCTACACGAACCACGAGATAGCGGACCTGCTGGTCCTGAGCGTAAAGACCGTCGAAAGCCACCGGGCCAGAATCATGGAGAAACTCGGGCTTAAAAGCCGGGCCGACCTGGTCCGGTACGCCATCCGCAAAGGCCTGCTCGAAAGCGACCAGGTACCTTCCACCGCGGAGTAAGCCGCGGCAAAATTCCGGGTTTCCCCTCACGGCCGCAGGTCCCGAATAGGTCATTTCCCCGATTGTCGGGTCACTCCGATGCTGCCAGAGTAGTAAGTGAGGATATTGAAGGGATGAGGCTAGCGGTGTGGCAGGTCTTCTGGGTGCGGCTGCTGGCAATGGCCGGGGCTATCATCGCCGGCCTGTTGCTCACGGTCCGCCCGGCCTATTAAATCAGGAGGTGGTTATGATGTCACGGACCCGGCTGCTCGTTATGGGTGCAGTGGCAAT
>JAUQQI010000305.1 GCA_030549955.1 Chloroflexota bacterium | reverse complement strand
AAAGTCGGCGTCGGCACCGGGGTAAGGGCCTGGCCCAGATAGCCCGGCGGCAACGGGTTGGCCGTCGGGGCCGGATGGGGCGACTCCGTCGGGGACTGGGTGGGCCGACCCTGCGGGATAAACCGGCACCCGGCCGCCAGCCCGAGCAGGAGCACCAGGCTAACAAAAATAAGAGCCAGACCCCACCAGACCCGCGGCCGACGCCGGCGAACATCCCTCATCATTTCTTACAGTTTAACCCGGGACGGCCAGGACCGTTACCGGGTATAATTGATTAATTGAATCAAAAAACTTCACAATCCGGAGGTGAAGCTGATGGCCGAGCAGGCCCCGATTCAGGAGCCCTTTAAGCGCCTGAGCGTTGACGAGGCCCGTCCCCTCATCGAGTCGGGCGAATACGAAGTCATCGACGTCCGGGAGCCGGATGAGTACGCCCGGGAGCACATCCCCGGGGTTAAGCTCGTTCCCCTCCGCCAGTTCCTGGCCAACCCGCAGAAATACATCAGCCGGGACAGGGTTATCTTCGTTTGCCAGGTCGGCCAGCGCAGTGCTGTCGCCGCCGAGATGGCCGCGGCCATCGGTGTGCCCGAGGTCATAAACCTGGAGGGCGGCACCGAGGCCTGGCGCAACCGGGGCTACCCCATCGAGCGCTAATCTTTCAGAACTTCGACCACCCGCCGGATTTCGTCCTCGGTGTTGTAAAAGTGGGGTGAGACCCGGATGTACGGCTGCCGGGCCCGGTCGTACCGGAGGGACACCACGACCCGGGCCGCGGTGAGCTTCCGGTAGGCCTCAAGGGGGTCGGGCGACGCGAAGCTTACGATGGCTGACCGATGTCTGGCCTCAAAGTCTGAAATCACCGGGTAGCCGGCCGTCTTGAGCTCTTCAACCAGGATTTCGGCCAGCCTTAAAACCCGTCTTTCGATATTCTCGGGTCCGAGTTCGTTAAAGAGTCGCGCCACCGCCCCCAGTCCGGCGATCCCAGGCCGGTTAACCTGGGCCGTGTAAAACCGGTCAGCGGTGGGCAGGAGTGTCAGCTCGTAGGTCAGGAACGTTTCGGGGCTGAACCCGACAACGCTATTCGCACCAACGACCGGCGGCTCAAGCTCCGGGATAAGCTCCTTGCGGACGTAGAACACCCCGATGCCCGGTGGACCCATCAGGAACTTGGGGGCGGCCGCCGCCAGAATGTCGATTTGCTCGGCTTGTACGTCCACCTTCAGGGCCCCGAGGGCCTGGATCGCGTCGACAACAAAATAAATGTTGTTTTCCCGGCAGAACCGGCCCAGGGCGGCCAGGTCGGCCCGGAACCCCGAGAGAAACTGGACGGCGCTGACGCTCACAACCCGGGTCCGGCGGTCGACGGCCGCCGCAACCTGTTCCGCCGTAAGGCCGCCGCCGGGCGCCGGCAGGATCCTGACCCGGACGCCCCGCTTCTTCTGGAGCATCAGCCAGGGGTAAACGTTGGCCGGATACTCCTGGTCACAGATAATCACGTTATCGCCCCGGCGGAGGGGCAAAGACCAGGCCGCCAGACTGATGCCGGTGCTGGTTGTCGGGATGAAGGTGACCTCTTCCGGCGCGGCGTTAATAAGCCGGGCAAGCTCCCGACGGGACTGTTCCTTGATTTCGAGAAGCTCGGCCTCATATTTGGGGCCGAGCTGATGTTTTCGGAGAAAGTCAGCCATGGCCTCGACGGCCGGGGTTGGCAGCGGCGTGTAGGCGGCGTGGTTAAGATAGATGTACTCGCGGGTTACGGGGAACCATTGGGCCCGGGCCCTGGGGACGACCTCCACATCGAAAGTCGAAACCTGCGCCATCGCATTACCTCCTCGCCCGGATTTTAGACCCGCCTTCGGACCCTGTCAAACGGAAGCCTGAGCGGGACCCATAAACTCATGCTCAGAGACTGAAACCGGTGTTGCCGACCTGAAAGCGTCCTGAAGCCGGCTGCTGAATGGCTACTGGACAAGCTGGATTACAGTGTCCACAAACCGCGGGGTATACTTCCGCAAATCGGCTAATATATCATTAAACGTATGCGGAGGATTTTGATAGCTCTAACAACAAGGCTTAATATATTCATTATACCCTTCCAGTTAATATCAAACAAACGACAGAGAAAATCATCCGGATTCACTACGGTGATCCCATAAAATCTTGTTACATTAGTAAAATCCCGAACATTGAACGTCACCAGAAAGTTTGCCTGACCACGCGCGGCCGCGGCCAAGATATGCCTATTATTAGGGTCAGTCACGTGCGCAGCGGTCCGCTGTAACAATCGGTCGTATCCTGTGACGCGCCCCCTGGGACAGAATTGTTCAATCATATGAGTTATTTCGGCCGCCTTTGTCTGTGGCAAATTACGCTGTGTGGTAAGGATCCTACGGGTCTCGTCCAGGACGTCGTCTGACCACAGGAGTTCGAACAATCCTTGGGAGTTTGCTGCCAGAAAAATGTCTCTCAAGAGCTTGTTCACGAGGACGTTCGAATCTACGAAAGCCCTGACCACGTGGCGGGTTACTGTCCGACCGCCTGAGCCTCTTCGGACTTTCGGATGGCCTCAGTAAGGCGGCGTGTCATCTCTTCGGATTCTAGCTGCTTGAGCTCCAGGTCGCCCCACTTTACGAGCTTAAGGGCCTCGTCGTGAGAAAGGCCCAGCAGTTCCGCCGCCTCCCCGACCGTAATATGTGGGGGCACACCGACAATGGCGACCGCATTCCCCACCGCCAAATTGTGGACCAGCTCGCCGATGAGTTGCATTAGCTGCCCCGATACATGCACCTTTGGTTGACCTGGCAGGTGTGGGAAACTTATGTCCGCTGCAAACAGCTCGGCTGCCTTTTCAACTTTGAGGAATAGAATCTTAAGAGACTCGCTCATGATGCTATCAAGCTCGAGCGCGCTTGCCTGCAGCTCCATATGTGGCAGTACCAACTGGTTCGCACGGACCATTTACCGTGCTCCCCCCTTCCTTTGATTTGACGTGACTTGTCCAATACTAGCACAGGCAGCGGATATGGGCAAGCCGGGTCGACTACCGCAGGCTGGAGCCCCTGCGGGTTTACTCGTTAGAAGCCGGCAGGCCCTGGGCGGACGTCACCGCCGGGGAGGGTTTAGCCGTGGCGACCGTAAACAGGCCGGTCCGGGCCAGGGCCAGCACGAGGCCATAGGTGACTGCGGCTACTCCCAGCCCGATGATGCTGCTCACGGGTTCGGGCAAGGCCAGCAGGAGCCCGCTGATAATCAGTATTAGCCGAACGAACAGACCCGGAATATTCGACCGGACGGCACCGGCCCGCGGCAGGTAGCCCTGGATGGCGTAGGCAATAAGCCCCACCCCAAGGATTGCCCCGCCCAGCCCCACAACCAGGTCGACAACACTGGTAATTGCTCCCACCAGGACCGGGTGATAAACAAAGTAAAAAGGCAGGAAGTATTTAACCACCCCAAACCGCATCGCCTCCATCATGGCCCGGAACGGCGGGGCCCCGGCCAGGTTCGATGCAACCACCACCGACAGGGCGGTAGGCGGCGTAATATCCGAGAGCATCGCCCAGTAAAGGATAAAGAGGTGGGTAGCCATCGGGTGAAGGCCTTCCCTGATTAGGGCGGGCGCAAATACCACCGCCAGAAAGATATACGACGGGGTTATCGTCAGGGCAGTGCCGAGAATCAAACACGCAATGGCTCCGAGAAGTAGCAGGGCCAGGGTATTGCTTCCGGCCAGGCGCAGAACATCGGAGGAAAAGGTGCCGGCAATCCCCGTTACGGACAGGGACCCGATGATCAGTCCGACAGCTGCCAGTACGGCAACCAGCTCGGACAGGGTCCGGCCGGCGGCCACCAGGGCCGCTTTGAGCCTGGCCGGAGTCAGCCGGGTTTCGGCCCACAGCATCGCCAGGGCCAGCAGAATCGCGGTGGCGTAGAACGGGGCCAGGGCCTCCTGGCGCAGGTAAACCAGCATGAAAATAAGGGCCGAAAATGCGACCAGGTACCACCAGCCCGCCCGCAATGTCTGACCCAGCGCAGGCAGCTCGGCCCGGGGCAGTCCTTTTATCCCGAATTTTGCCGCGTAAGCGTCAATCTGCAGGAAAAGGCTCAGGTAGAACAGAAAGGCCGGTATCGCCGCGGCCAGGGCCACTTCAACGTAGGGTACGCTCAGGACCGAGGCCATAATGAAGGCGGTTGCCCCCATAACCGGGGGCGTAATCACGCCGGCTGAGGAGGCATTCGCCTCGATCGCGGCCGCATCCACCGGCTGGAACCCCGTGCGCTTCATGGCCGGGATGGTCACTACCCCGGTGGAAAGGACGTTACTCACAGCACTCCCACTCATCATGCCGAAGAGACCGCTGGCGGCGATCGCGACCTTGGCCGTGCCGCCCCGAACGGAACCGAGTAAAGCCATGGCCACATTAATGAAAAACCGGCCCCCACCGGTAAACTGCAAGGCCACCCCGAAGAGAATAAACCCGATGATGAAACTGCCGAAGACCCGCATCGGGATCCCAAGGATCGCCTCGACACTGGCAACCTGGTAGCGGATCGTGTCCTCAAAAGAGAGGCTAAAACCGGCGATGGGGCCGGGCAGATTCCCGGCATACGCCGGGTAAAGGGAAAGGGCCAATACCACCAGGGTGAATACCAGGCCGCCGGTCCGGCGGGCCCCCTCAAGGATAAGCAGCCACAGAATCACCCCGACCGCCACTGCCGCCGGCGGTGCCCGGAATTCCCACGCCTCCATGATCATCCGCTCGCCGTTCCAGGCGAAGTAGCCGCAGACGCCCAGGGTCACGGCAAAAAGCACCAGATCGTACCAGGGAACCCGGCCGACCCACCTGGACCCCGCCGGGAAGACGATAAACGTCAGCGCCAGGAAAATGCCCAGCAGGAGGTACAGGTAGCGGTTTTCCAGCAGAACAAAGCCCACAAAGAACCTGAGGTTGAAAATCTGGTTGACCGCCAGCAGGATCCCGATGGCCGTCAG
>JAUQQI010000175.1 GCA_030549955.1 Chloroflexota bacterium | reverse complement strand
GGGAACATTTTGACCGCGGCCGGGCCGCTGCTGAATGCCAGCGGGCTGGCCTGGCCGCACTCCGTCCCGGGCCGGGTAGAATTCGCAACGAGCAAGCCCCCTTTATTCGGCCCGATGGCGTCGAGGTTCCCTCGGATCCGATTTCGATCTTTGGAGGCAACTCCTGAACGGCGGCGACGCCCCGGGCTGGCCGGGACTTCCACCCCGGTGGGCCCGGGGGTCCAAGACCGGCGTGGGCACGGCCCTGAGCCGGGCCAGCCGGGTCTGGTTCACCCTCAGCCCGGGAATCCTCACCGAGGTCTACTACCCCCGCGTCGACCAGGCTGCCACCAGGGACCTCGGCCTCATCGTCACCGACGGCCGGGCCTTCTTCTCCGAGGAGAAGCGGCACACCCACCAGGCCATTACCATGCTGGCCGAGGGTGTGCCGGCCTACCGCCTGACCAATACCTGCCGGCAGGGACGCTATCGGCTCGAAAAGGAGGTCCTGACCGCCCCCGCCCGGGACGTGGTGCTCCAGCAGGTCAGGTTCGAGGCCCTGCAGGGGGCACTTACAGACTACCGGCTCTTCGTCCTGCTCGCCCCGCGGCTCGGCAACCAGGGCTGGGGCAATACCGCCTGGGTCGGCGAATATAAAGGGGTGCCAATGCTCCTGGCTGAGCGGGCCGGGGTCGCCCTGGCCCTGGCCTGCTCGGCGCCATGGCGGGCCCGGTCGGTTGGGTTCGTCGGCATCTCCGACGGCTGGCAGGACCTGGTCCGTCACCGTACCCTCACCCGGACCTACACCCGGGCGGCCAACGGCCACGTGGCCCTCTGCGGCGAGGTCGAGCTCCCGGCCGATGGCCGGTTCGTCCTGGCCCTGGGCTTCGGACGGACCGCCGCCGAAGCCGGCCAGCAGGCCCTGGCCAGCCTCCAGGAAGGCTTTGACCGGGCCCGGGCGGCTTACCTGGCGGGCTGGGCGGGCTGGCAGGCGGAGCTTTCGGTCCCGGACGGACCCGACCTGATGCGGACCAGCGCCGCCGTCATTCGCACCCACGAGGATAAGGGCCTTTCGGGCGGCCTTATCGCCGCCCTTTCTACCCCCTGGGGCTGCGCCCGGGGCGACGACGACCTGGGGGGCTATCACCTGGTCTGGCCCCGGGACCTGGTCGAGGCCGCCGGGGGATTACTGGCAGTGGGCGCCCGGGCGGAGGCCCGTCGGATTCTGGGCTACCTGGCCGCGACCCAGGAGGCCGACGGCCACTGGCCGCAGAACATGTGGCTCGACGGGAGCCCCTACTGGCAGGGCATTCAGCTGGATGAGACGGCATTTCCCATCCTCCTGGTGGACCTGGCCCGGCGGGAAGGTGCCCTGTCCGCCGCCGAGCTTGACCGTTTCTGGCCAATGGTGCGGCGCGCGGCCGGCTTCCTGGTGCGCACCGGCCCGGTGACGGCCCAGGACCGGTGGGAGGAAGACCCCGGCTACTCGCCATTCACCCTGGCAGTAGCCGTCGCCGCCCTGCTGGTTGCGGCCGACCTGGCGCGGGCGCACGGCGAGGCTGGGGTGGCCGCGTATCTCGAAGAGACGGCCGACACCTGGAATGTCGGCCTTGAACGCTGGACGTACGTCGCCGGCACCGGACTGGCCCGGCAGGTGGGGGTCGAGGGCTACTACGTGCGGATCGCCCCGCCGGAAGTAGCCGATGGGGCGACGCTGGCCCGCGGCTTTGTGCCGATAAAAAACCGGCCGCCGGGCGAGAGTCAGGCGCCGGCGGTGCAGATTGTCAGTCCGGATGCGCTGGCCCTGGTCCGTTTCGGGCTGCGGGCACCGGACGACCCCCGAATTCGCGATACTGTCCGGGTGATAGATGCCCTGCTCCGGATCGAGACTCCGGTGGGACCAGCTTGGCGGCGCTACCCCGGTGACGGTTACGGGGAGCACGCCGACGGGTCCCCGTTCGACGGGACAGGCAACGGGCGGGCCTGGCCGCTGCTGACGGGCGAGCGGGCCCACTACGAGCTGGCGGCCGGGCACCGGACCGAGGCCGAGCGGCTGCGGCGGACGCTGGCGAGCTTTGCCACCGAGGCCGGGATGCTCCCGGAACAGGTGTGGGACAGCCCCGACCTGCCCGACCGGGGTCTTTTCTTGGGGCGGCCCACCGGCTCGGCGGCACCGCTGGTTTGGGCCCACGCCGAGTACCTGAAGCTGTGCCGCTCGTTGCGGGACGGCCGGGTCTTTGATATGCCGCCCCAGCCGGTCCGCCGCTACCGGGGACGTCCGCCCTTAAGCTCTTATACCGCCTGGCGGTTCAACGGCAAGGTTCGGACAATCGCGGCCGGGCAGACGCTCCGGGTCGAGGTGCTCGCACCGGCGGTGGTGCACTGGAGCGCCGACGACTGGCGAACCCCTCAGGATACACCGACCCGGGACACCGGCCTGGGCGTATTTGTGGCAGACCTGCCCACAGCCGGCTTGCCGGCCGGCAAGACGGTGCGGTTCACCTTCTACTGGCCGGGGGCCAACCGCTGGGAGGGTACGGATTTTGCGGTGGGGGTCCGCTGAAGCCGGCAGTTCTCTGATAAACTGGAGTAGGAACCGCCGCACCAACAATCGTAGCGGCATGCGGCGAGCAGAAGACAATGTCCAGATCCAGAACGGTTTTTGTCTGCCAGAACTGCGGGTCGGAAAGCCCCAAGTGGCTCGGCCGGTGCCCGGACTGCAATCAGTGGAACACCTACGTCGAGACCATCGTCCAGGCCCCGTCGCCGGGCAAGCGCCCGACGCCCGGGTCGGCCGTTTCCATTTCCCACCTGGAAGCCCGGCCCCTGCCCCGGATTTCGACCGGGATCACCGAGTTCGACCGGGTCCTGGGCGGGGGGCTGGTGCCGGGGGCGGCGGTCCTCCTTGGGGGCGACCCCGGCATCGGTAAATCCACCCTCCTTCTGCAGGCTGCCGACCTTCTGGCCGGACAGGGCCGACAGGTCTGGTACGTTTCGGGCGAGGAGTCGGTCGAGCAGATAAAACTTCGGGCCGACCGGCTTGGAGTTCGGTCGCCGGGCCTTTACCTGCTGGCCGAGACCTCCCTGGAAACGATTCTGGACCAGCTTGACGGCGCCCGCCCTGATGTCGCCATCTTCGACTCGATTCAGACCCTGGTCAGCGAGCAGATTCCGGGCCTGCCAGGCGGGGTAAGCCAGGTCCGGGAATGCGCCCAGGCGATAATCCGCTGGGCCAAAGCTACCCGGACGCCGGTATTCATTGTGGGCCACGTGACCAAAGAGGGCACCATTGCCGGCCCCCGAATCATCGAGCACCTGGTCGACGTCGTCCTCTACCTGGAGGGCGACCGCTACCAGGCTTACCGGGTCCTGCGGGGCGTCAAAAACCGCTTTGGGTCGACAAATGAGATTGGGGTCTTTGAGATGGGCGAGCAGGGACTTGCTGAGGTTGTAAATCCGTCCCTCTTCTTCCTGGCCGAGCGCAACCCGGAGCTCCCGGGCTGTGTCGTCACGGCCACCCTGGAGGGCACCCGCCCCCTGCTTGTCGAGGTCCAGGCCCTTACCGCCTACAGCACCGTTGGAATTCCCCGCCGGGTCGCCCACGGCATCGACCCGAACCGGCTTGTCCTGCTCGGGGCGGTCCTTACCCGCCGGGCTGGCCTAGCCCTGAGCAACCAGGACATCTACGTTAACGTAACGGGCGGCCTCCGGGTTGATGAGCCGGCGGTTGACCTCGCCGTGGTCCTCGCCATTGCCTCAAGCTTCAAGGACCGGCCGCTCCGACCTGACCTGGTCGTCTTCGGGGAAGTCGGACTGGGGGGCGAGTTGCGGCGGGTAGCCCAGGTCGAGCGGCGGTTAACTGAGGCCCTCCGGCTTGGATTCCGGGCCTGCCTGCTCCCGGCCGGGCCGACACCCCGGGTCCAGGGGATCGAACTCCTATCGGCCCGGACGGTGCGCGAGGCTATAAGGCTGGCCCTCGAGTAGGCCGCGGCATGAAGGCAGAGCTGGTTGTCCGGCTCGTCGGAATGGCTGTCCTGGGCTACGCCGGCTTCCGGCTTGGGGTTTATCTGGCCCTGGAACCGGCGGACCCGGAAGCCCTCCGGGCCCTGATCGCCCTGACCCTGGCCGGGGCCGGTATGGGCCTGCTCATAACCCCTTACTTGACGACCCGGCCCCTCCGGCGGGTCCGGGACCAGCTCCGGGCCATCTCGGCCCAGGACCTTGTTGCCGGGACCGTCGGGCTTGTGGTCGGGCTCGTTATTGCCGCCCTGCTGGCCCTGCCCCTATCGCTGTTGCCGGCCCCCTTCGGGCAGGTTCTGCCGTTTCTGGCCAGCCTGGTTCTCGGCTACTTTGGGGCGACCCTGATGGTCTGGCGCAAGCAGGAGCTGGCCCAGTTTCTAACAAACCCGTGGCGCCTCGCCGGCCAGCCGCCGTCGGCTTACACCCTGGTCGATACGAGCGTGCTCATCGACGGCCGGGTCGAGGCGGTTTACCGGACCGGCTTTGTGTCAGGCACCCTGCTCATTCCCAACTTCGTTCTGCACGAGCTCCAGCAGGTCGCTGACTCGCCTGATCCCCTCCGGCGCAGCCGGGGCCGTCGGGGCCTGAGCGTCCTGAACCGGCTCCGGCGGGACCCGTCAGTGTCCGTGGTTATATCGGACCTGGACGTCGAGGACGCGGTCGGGGTTGATGAGAAGCTGGTTCAGCTTGCCCGCACCCACCACTGGCCGATCCTCACCTGCGACGCCAACCTCCAGCGGGTCGCCGAAATCCGGGGGGTAAGGGTCCTTAATCTCAACGAGCTGGCCAATGCCCTGCGGCCGATGGTCATGACCGGCGACGAGATCACCCTGCGCATCGTCCAGGAGGGCAAAGAGGTCGGCCAGGGCATCGGTTACCTGGATGATGGGACCATGGTGGTGGTTGAGGGCGGCCGCAAATTCATCGGCAACGACGTCGACGTCGTCGTGACCCGGGTGCTCCAGACCCAGACTGGCCGGATGGTGTTCGCCCAGACC
>JAUQQI010000055.1 GCA_030549955.1 Chloroflexota bacterium | reverse complement strand
AGCCCAGCCCCCGAAGGGCCGGCCAAGCTCCCTCGGCCTGTTCTTGGTCGGGGTCGGATTGGCCGGGGTCCTGGCCCTGGTCCTGCCCCGCCTGCTCGCCCAGACCGGTGCCGGCGGGCCGGTCCTGGCCGTGCTGGAGACGGCCGATTTCCACGCCCTGGCCTTCAGTCCTGAGAACCCCAGGGTCGTCTTTTTCGGCCACCACAACGGGGTAATGCGCAGCGACGACGGCGGCCGCACGTGGCAGCCGGTTGTTTCCCGGCCGAACTTCGACGCGATGGCCCTGGCCATCAGCCCGGCGAATCCCCGACGCATCTACCTGGCCGGCCACAACATCTTCATGGCCAGCCCCGACGGTGGGGCTACCTGGGAGCCGGTAAGGCACAACCTGCCCTATGACGACATCCACGGCTTTGCCTTAAGTCCCCAGGACCCGAACCGGCTTTACGCTTTTGTCATCGGCCACGGCCTCTTTATCAGCGCCGACGGCGGCTCAACCTGGACCCGGCTGAGCACGGCCCTGCCCCAGGATGTCATGTCCCTGGCCGCCGCCGGCGGCGAGCCGGAAGTGCTATTCGCTGGCAGCATGGCCTCCGGCGTCCTCAAAAGCATCGACGGCGGGCGGACCTGGCAGCCGAGTAACAATGGCCTGGGGAGCCTGCGGGTCATGGGGCTGGGTGTAAATCCGGCTGACCGGCAGGTGGTTTATGCCGGGACCGAGGATGGTCTTTACCGGAGCGAGGACGGCGGGGCAAGCTGGCGCCGGCTACCGTTTCCGGGCCGGAATGCGGTGGTTGTGACAGTGAGTCCGGCCGACCCGAAGGTGGTCCTGGCGATTGAGGCCGCCGGTCCGCGGCAGGGCCGGGTTTACCGCAGTCAGGACGGCGGCCTGAGCTGGGGTGGATAGCCGTGAAAGAACCGGAAGTTGTTAACCTCAGACTGGACCGGCCGGGAATTCGGGCTGCCCTTGGTGACCTGGAGGCCGAGGTGATGGAGCTTATCTGGGCCCGGCCGCCCGGTGCGACTGTTACCGTCCGGGAGGTCTTTGAGGCCCTTTATGAGCGGCGCCGGCTAGCCTACACCACGGTCATGAGCACCATGGCCCGGCTGGCCCGGAAGGGGCTGCTCGTGGCCGAGAAATCCGGACCGGCTTACCTTTATCGGGCGGCCCTCAGCCGGGAGGAGTTTATCGAGCATTTTGTTGCGGCCGCGCTTGAACGGCTGCTGGTAAATTTTGGTGGGGCACCCCGCCGCCAGCTTGAAAGGGTCGACCCCGGCCTTCAGGTCCGACTTGCTGAGCTCCTCGAGCAGGTTGGGCGGCGGGTCCCGGAGGAAAGATGACCCATACCCTCCTGCTGGCCGTCGGCTTTGGGCTGGCCCTGGCAACCGGGGCCGGCGGAGTCCTGACCCTGCGGCTGATTCCGCCCGGGGCTGGGCGGGCCCCGGCGCTGGCCGCCCTTGGCCTGCCCCCCGCCATCCTTGGGTTCACGTCTGCCCACCTGGTCCCGGCCTTGTGGGCCGAGTGCGCAGCCCTGACCAGGCCTGAGCTGGCTGT
This sequence comes from Chloroflexota bacterium, assembly GCA_030549955.1. GTDB lineage: Bacteria > Chloroflexota > Dehalococcoidia > JAUQQI01 > JAUQQI01 > JAUQQI01. The sequence continues at coordinate 3,451 of JAUQQI010000055.1, read as the reverse complement.
GGTTGCCGGCTGGTCTGCAGTTGTGGCCGGGTCGGCGGCCGCGGGGCTTATCTCCGGCCTTCGGCGGTTACTGCTGGCCGAATATGTGCTGGTCCGGGTTCCGGTCCTGGGTGGCCACCCGCTTGTCGAAAAAGTCAAGGTCGTGGCCGGCCGGCTGGGCGTCCGGACCCCGGTTGTTCGGGTGCTGGAGGTTGACCGGCCCCTGGTCGTCTCGGGCGGCATCCGGCGGCCTGCGGTAGTGGTTTCCCGGTGGGTGCTCGAGAACCTGGACGAACCCGAGCTTGAGGCGGTGGTTGCCCACGAGCTGGGCCACCTGGCCCGGGGCAGTTACTGGGCCCTCTGGGTTGGGCGGCTGTTGCGGGACGCCGCCTGGTATCTGCCTTCGGGCCGGTATGCCTTCGGGGTGCTGGTCCGGGATGAGGAGCTGGGGGCCGACGAGCTGGCCGTCAGCGTGACAGGCCGGCCGCTGACCCTGGCGTGGGCCCTGGGCAAGGTCTGGGCCGGTTCGTCAGGTTCTCTGGCTGCCGGTCTGGTCGGTCTTCTTGGGGAGGAAAGGGATGCCGGCCGGCTGCTGGAGGCCCGGATCACCCGACTGCTTGCGGGTGTGGCAGGTTGCCGGCGGTCCCCGGCCCCTGTGCTTGCTGTGGTTATTCAAGGGCTGCTAGCAATGGGCTCATGGCAGCTCCTGGGGCTGGCGGCCGAAGCGTTGCCGATGCTCTGCCGATTCGGGAGCTTCTGAGATGGTTAACTTCCGCGACCTGACCTGGTATCAGGTTTTGACTTTCCTGTTTTTCGGTCTGACCATCCCCCTGGCCCTGAGCTCGCCCCTGGCTCCGGCTTACCCGGCGATGTTTGCCCTGGGGATAACCCTGCCCCTGCTCGGACCGGCCGGACTACTTGCAGCCGGCGCAAAGGCCGTCAAAGGGTATTTGACCGGGGCGAGGCGGCTGGATAGGTGGCTCAGGCCGGCGGCCGGGGTCAACGACAGCCTCACTTACTGGCTACTCTAATGCGGGGGGTCTTATCGGTTGGAAAACCTGCTCGCGCTGCTGCCGCTCCTGCTGGTTCTGGTCGCCTGCCCGCTGGCCATGCGGCTTATGGGCCGGGGAATGGCCGACGGGAAATGTTCGCCGCCGGCTTCTGCCAACCAGGGGACCAGGTTAACTGAGCTCGAGGCCCGGCTGGCGGCAGTCGAGGCCGAACTTACGCTGCTAAAGCAGCGGCTGGCTGCCCTCGAAGCCACCCGAGCCCCCGGCAGGGCGGGGATCGCTCCTGCGGAGGCCGCGAAGTCCGATGGGATGCAGCTGGTGAGGAGCTGATGGTCCGGCGCAGGTTTAGTTTTCTGCTGGTTGGGGTACTGTGGATACTGGTAATCTCAGCTGCCTGCAGGCCGGCGGTCGGTCCCCGGCTTACGCTCCCGGAAACCGAGCGGGACCTGGGCCCTATCAGGGCGAATGATGAAACAGAGTTTGTTTTCGTTTTCTCGAATACCGGGGATAGGCCGCTCAGGGTCGAGGGCGTGGATGTCCTTCCGGCTACTCCCGGCGGGTGAAGCTGAGGCGTGGAGGCGGTCGCCGGTCCGGCGACCATTGAGCCCGGCGGGTCGGGGCAGATTATCGTTCGGTTCAGGAGGCCGATGGCAGGCATGCGCGACCTGGTCGTTCTCATCCGTTCCGATGACCCGGTTGCTCCGGAGCAGAAGCTGCTGCTCCGCTTCGAGATTGTGGCGGGGGCGGGCCGGCCGTAAGGCTGACTTTGCCGGGGACGCAAGTTATGGGCGGGTTCGAGCCAGTAAGTGAGCCGGCGAACCGGCCGAAGGCCGGACGCCGGGTTGCCCCCCTCTCGGTGATAGGACTGGCGCTGATAACTCTGGTGGCGGCCGGCATCCTTGGGCTGGCCGGCTACACGCTGGTCCGGCGGCAGACCGGGGCGTTTGGGGGGCCCGGCATAAACGCGGTTGGCAGACCTGCCCTGGTTCAGGTGCGCCCGGTGCCCGACTTTAAAATCCGGCTGTACAACGGGGAAACTTTCGCCCTTTCGGAGCACCGCGGCAGGGTCCTAGTTGTCAATTTCTGGGCATCCTGGTGTCCGCCGTGTCGAAGCGAGGCCCCGACCCTTGAAGCCATCTGGCAGGCCTACCGGGAGCGGGGGGTAGTGCTGGTCGGGCTGAATGTCTGGGACTCCGAGGCTGCCGCCCGGAGATTCATCGGGGAATTCGGTCTCACTTTCCCGACGGGACCGGACCCGGGAAACATCGGGGTCGAGTTTGGAATTACAGGGATTCCGGAAACCTACTTCATTGACCGGGAAGGCCGCCTGGTCAGGCGTTGGGTCGGGCCCATCACCGAGGCCCAGTTTGCCTCCCTGGTCCACGACCTGCTGGGCTGACTGAGCTACTAAAGTCTCAGGCCCGACCCGACCGGAGGATGGTCCAGACCAGGTAGACCCCGAGGAATTACGGCGATGACGAAGCCCGGCCCGAAGGCCGGGCCGACCAGGCGCTCCGTGCCGGGCGGGTGGAAGGCCATTAAAACCGCCAGCCCAATGATGAACGCCGAGGCGAGCATTCCCAGGACCAGACGGTTCGTCAACCGCTCGAAGCGCCCGAGGAGCGGCTCGAAGCCTTCCGGCCGCATGCCGAGCTGGAGCCCTCCCCGCTCCAGCTCCCGGAGCAGGCGCCGCAGCTGCCGGGGCAGCTCCACCCCGAGCTCGGCCGCCTCCAGGCCGGCCGTGCCCAGGCGGCGTGCCCAGCGCAGCGGCGAATACTGGCGCAGCATCAGCCGCTCGGCGTAGGACACCAGAACGGTCGTCAGCCGGAAGTCGGGGTCCAGCTGTGCCGCCAGGCCCTCGGCCATCATCATCTTGAACAGCAAGGCGAGATTCGTCGGCAGGTGCAGGCGGTGGCGACGGACGACCGCCAGGGCATCGACAAGCAGCGGCCCGACCGCCACCCCGCCCAGCGGACGGCCGTAGTAGCGCACGGTGAGGTACCTCAGGTCTTCCCGCAGGCCCTCGCGGTCCACCCCTCGCCGGGCGACGCCCAGGTCCAGAAAAGCCTCCACCCCATCCCGAAGTCGATCAGCCCGATGCGCCCGCCGGGCTCGACGAAGAAGTTGCCCGGGTGCGGGTCGGCGTGGGAAGAAGCCGTCCTCGAAGACCATCTTGAGGAGGATACGGGCGGCCCGCTCGGCCAGCGCAGAGCGCTCCACTCCGGCCGCCTCGAGGGCTAGCAGGTCATTGACCTTGATGCCGCGGATCCGCTCCAGGGTGAGCACCCGGGAGGTGGTGGTCTCCCAGAAGACGCGCGGAATGTGGACCATCGGGTCTCCAGCGAAGTTCCGGGCGAAGCGCTCCGCATTCCGACCTTCCTGCAGATAGTCGAGCTCAGCCCGGAGGGTCTCGGCCAGCTCCAAGCGGCGGCTGGCGGCCTGTGCCAGATTCAGGAAGAGCT
>JAUQQI010000157.1 GCA_030549955.1 Chloroflexota bacterium | reverse complement strand
CTGCCGCTTCAGACGTTCCCGAACTTTCCCCGGCGCCGCCACGTCGCCGAGCTGGTGATGGCCGTCCGGGACGACTGGCAGGGGAAGGGCGTCGGCACGGCCCTGATGGTGGCCGCCCTCGACCTGGCCGATAACTGGCTGAATATCCTCAGGGTCGAGCTTACGGTCTGGGTCGACAACGAGCCGGCCGTCCGGCGCGACAAAAAGTTTGGCTTTGTCGTCGAGGGAACAGCCACCGCCTTCGGTTACCGGGACGGCAAATTCGTCGACGCCTACCAGATGGCCCGGGTCCGGCGACCCGATTAGCCGACCTTCAGGGGCTCGATTCCCAACTCCTCGGCGACAACCTTTGCCCAGTGCAGGTCTGATTCTTCAAAGGGGATCCCGTTGGCCACCGCATCGGCCCGGTGCAGGTACTCAATCTCGCCGGGGAGATAGACCCGCTCATGGCCGGGTGCCGGCCGGCAGGAACGCAGGTACCGGATGAGGCGGTCCATCCGGGCTGAGAACTCCTCAAAGGGCATAAAGCTTTCAATGCGGACCGCCTGGAAGAGGTGCCCGACCTGCCACGAGTCCTGGGGGTCCCCGGCGTGGACCGTGTGGGTATCGATTTCGAAGCCGAAGCGGGCCCCGCTCAGGCCCCCAGCCAGGGCCTCCATCACGACCGCCAGGCCGGCCCCCTTATAGCCGCCGGCCGGGAGCATCACCCCGCCGAGGGCCGCCAGCGGGTCGGTGGTCGGCAGGCCCTCCGCATCCAGGGCCCAGCCCGGCGGGATGGGCTCGCCCCGCTGAGCGAGGACCCGGATCTTGCCCCGGGATGAGGCCGAACAGGCCATATCCAGGACAATGGGCGGCTCTTTCCCGGCCGGGATTGCCCAGGCGAGGGGATTGTTGCCGACGACCGGGTCCCGACCCCCGAAGAGGGGCATCACCGGCGGGGCGTTGGTCGTGGCAAAGCCGACCATCCGCCGGGGCAGGGCCCGCATCGCGTAGTAGGCCGCGGCCCCGAAATGGTTGCTGTTGTAGACCACGACCGTCCCGATCCCGTAAGTCTCGGCGAGTTCGATGGCCAGGTCCATCGCCTTGACCGACGGGATCTGGCCGAGGCCGTTATCCCCGTTGATGCGGGCAGTGGCGCCGGTCCGGGCCTCAACCCGCACCTGGGGCCTGGGGTTAACGTAACCCTTCAGAAGGCCGCGGCAGTAGCGGACAAGCAGAATCAGCCCGTGGGAGTGCACTCCCCGCAGGTCGGCCTCGACAAGGGTATCGGCCACCAGGTCGGCATCGGCCTCCGAGAGGCCGACCCGCTCCAGGGCGGTTCGGCAGAATACCCGCAGCCGCTCGGCGGCGACCCGGACTATTCGGGCCTGTGGACCGGTTGTGGTCATAGTTGTCCGACCCCCTTCGGAAACTTTATGATTCTGGTGATGGCATCTCGCCTTTTACTGGCCCTCCTGGCGGCAGCCGTCCTCTTTGCGACCCTGCCGGCCGTTGCCGACGAGCCGTCACCGGCCGGTTCCGACAATCCCGGACCGGCGTCCGAACCCACCCTGGCCGCGGCCCCGACCCCCGGGCCGGAAGTCGTTCGGTGGGAGCCGGGGACCGAAGTCCGGCCGTTACTGCCCGGCGAGGCTTACGAAACTCCCCTCTACATCAACACCGGCCCCGAACCCGGCCCGGCCGTGATGGTGGTTGGCGGTGCCCACGGCAACGAACCCGCTGGCTGGACGGCCGCCGAGCAGCTGGCCAGCCTCGTGCCGGACCGGGGGCGGCTTCTGGTTATTCCCCGGGCAAATACCGTTGCCATCGGCCACTTCGTCCGGACCTTCCCCGAGCTGGGCGACCTGAACCGCCTTTATCCCGGCCGGCCGGACGGGTTGCCGATGGAGCGGCTCGCCTGGGAGATAACCCGGCTGGTCGGCGAGTACCGGGTGCAGGTCTTTGTTGACCTGCACGAATCCTGGGGATTTTACCAGGATCGGGTCTGCCCGAGCACGGCATTTCTGGGCCAGACGGTCGCGGTTACGAACAAGTCCCAGGCTATCGAACTGCTCGGCCCGATTGTTGAGGGGCTGAACGCGCGGCTGACCGGAAAGGAGCAGTTTACCCTGCTCGTATTCGGCCGCCCCGGCCCCCTGCCGCCCCCGAACTGTCCGCCGACGCCCCTTCCGAGTCAACGTCAGGGAGGTTACGGCGGGACCAGCACGAACATGCTCGCCCGAACTTACGACCCGCTCATCACGGTCCTTGTTGAGACATCAACCCAGCTTCCGCTGAGCCGCCGGGTTAGTTTTCATCTGGAGATTGTGCGGCAAATCCTGGTTGCCCAGGGCATGCTCGGAAGTTGAAGGTCGGACCGGGGAGTTTCGACCCGACCTTTCTGCGGGTGCTGGGACTTGGGGTCGCCACGGCCCTGATGACCCTCTCCCACGGCATCGTGAGCCCGGTCCTGCCCCTCTACGCTCAGGGCTTTGGGGTATCCCTTTCCCTGGTCGGCCTGCTGGTCGCCGGCTTCGGCATCGCCCGGCTGCTGGCCAATCTGCCGGCCGGGGTCCTGGCCGGTCAGCTCGGCCGGCGTCGGGTCCTCTTTCTCGGAGCCCTCATCTCAACCCTTGGGGGCATCCTGTCCGGTTTGGCCGGGAGCTTTGAGCACCTGGTTGGGGCGCGGATGCTGAGCGGCGTCGGGTCGGCCCTTTTCATTACGTCGGCCCTTACCTACGTGGCCGACGTGAGCACGCCGGCGACCCGGGGCCGGTATATGAGCGTTTACCAGAGTTGCTTTTTACTCGGCATCACCCTGGGCCCAATCCCGGGCGGGTTTCTCGCCGATTTCCTCGGCCTGCGGGCGCCCTTTTTTGCCATCGGCCTGGCGAGCTCAGCCGCGGCCCTCTGGGTCTTTCTTTACGTCCCGGAATCCCGGCCGCCCTCAGCCGCGGATGGCCGGGTCGCCGGGGCTGAAAGTCGGGCCGGGAGCATAACCCGGCTGCTTCGAAACCGGAACTTTGTCCTGGTAGGCCTGATTGCTTTCGGCGTCTTCTTTACCCGGGGTGGGGTCCAGCAGACCCTCCTGCCCGTGGTGGGCCGGGACCGCTTCGGGTTGAATCCGGCCCAGCTCGGCATCCTCTTCGGCGCGATCGCCGCGATGAACCTGCTGACAATCCCGGTCGGCGGGCTCATCTCCGACCGGCTGGGTCGGAAGGCGTCCATCGTGCCTGGAAGTCTGCTGGACACCGTCGGCCTCTTTCTGCTATCAATCGAGGGCTCACCGGTCCAGTTCTGGGCCGGTAGCCTGTTGCTGGGGTTGGGCTCGGGCCTGAGCGGCCCGGCCTCGGCGGCGTACGTATCGGATATCGCCGCCTCCGGCCTGCTGAGCCTGGCCCTGGCCCTTTACCGGACCCTGGCGGACGTTGGGCTGGTTGCCGGGCCGCCGCTGCTCGGGGTCATCAGCGACCTGGTCGGGGTCGACGCCGCCCTGCTGGCGGCGCTGGTCTTCCGGGGTCTTGGGACGGCGGCGTTCGGGTTGCTCGCTGTTGAAAGCCTGCGGCGTCCGGCCGGAAAGCGACCCACCGGCGAGGCCGAAAAATGAGTCTTGATTTTCTGGTTCAGCTTGCCCTGGCCCTGCTGGGGGCGTATATTGCGGCCTTCTGGCTTGCGCTGGTGGTCTGGACTTACCGGGACATCCGGCTCCGGAGCCGGGACCCGTTCGTTCAGGTCCTGTCGGCCCTCATCGTGTTGATTTTTGGGCCGGGCGGCCTCCTGGTTTATTTTCTCCTTCGCCCCCCGGAGTCCCTGGCCGAAGCGTTCCAGCGGTCCCTGGCCGAAGAGGCCCTGATGCGGGAGGTCGAAGACCAGGAGGCGTGCCCGACCTGTAAGCGGCACCTTGAAAGGGACTTTCTGCTCTGTCCGGATTGTCAGACCCAGATCCGCAAGCTGTGCCTGCACTGCGGCCGGGCCCTGAACCTCAAGTGGAAGGTTTGCCCGTACTGCGCGGCTGAACAGTAGCGGACGCCGCGGCGACCGGCGGCTCGGAGCTTAAAAGGGCCTGAAACAGGGCTGCGGCCATCAGGGTGCACGCCGCGGCCGCCCACATCGGGGCCTGGTAGAGGCCGGCTTCGAGGAGCCGGCCGGCCACCGCCGGGGTTATGGTCGCGCCCAGGGCCCAGACGGCCTCGCTCAGGGCGGCGGCCGCACCCCGCTCGGCAGGCGGGACCCGGCCCATCAGGAACGTCTGGATGACGGGCATGTTCAGGTAGATGACGAAGCTTCGGAAGAGGTAGATCAGGGCCGCGGGCCGGTAGTCCGGGGCCAGCGACATCCCAACCAGGCTCATGGCCCCAACCGTCCAGACCACGACCGGGACCCGCTGAAGGGAAACCCGGGCCGTAAGCCAGGGGACGAGGTAGACCGTAGGAAAGGCCACAAGGCTGCTCAGCGCAAACCAGCCGCTAAGCCGGCCCTCATCCACGCCGAACTTGAAGTAAAACCAGAGGGGCAGAAGCTGAATCGCCAGGCCATAGGCCGCCCCCGTCCAGACCGAGACGAGGGCGTAGCGCACCAGAAAACGGCGGGACCGCCACGGAATCAGGCCCCGTACGGAAAGCCGGCCCACAACCGGGTCCTCCGCGACGGGCCAGACCATCAGCCAGGCAACTGCAACTAAAACCGCGGCTCCCATGAAGAGGAAGCGGTAGGTTTCGAGGATGTCGAGTCCAAGGAGGCTCGAGAGCCATTCGGGCAGGCCGCCCAGGAAGGTTCCGAGGGCCGAAGCGCCCGTCCAGCCCACCGAATTGAGGGTAAAGGCCCGGCTGTGGCTCTCGGGGTTCACCCGGCTGGCGATAAGGGCGGTCCAGGCGGCCGAGGTGGTCCCGAAGTAAACCCCGCCAAGGATGATTGCGGCCGCGATGGCTGCAAGCTCACGGCTGACGGCGAGCAGGCCGAAGGAGACGGCGTAGAGGCCCGTTCCCAGCAGGACGAACAGCCGGCGGCCAAACCGGTCGGCAAACAGGCCCGACGGGATGAGCAGACCGGGATAGACCAGAGAACTCAGGG
>JAUQQI010000246.1 GCA_030549955.1 Chloroflexota bacterium | reverse complement strand
GGGAATTACGGTGGGCACGGCTGAAGCCGACTACGACGACCTTTATCGGGAATTCTCCGTGGGCCTTGGGGCCCAGGTTGTCCTCTTTTTCGTAAACCGGCTCCGCCCCGACCCCGCGGTCGGGCAGGTAACCCTCGGCTACCTGGTGGTCCTGGCCACGGTGGCCCTTGCCGCCCTGGCCCTCGCCCGGTTGCACGAGGTCCTCAGGCGGGTGCGCCGGGCGGGCGGAGAAGGTCCTGGCCTTTCCGGCCCCTGGCTCCTGACCCTGGCCGCCACCGTGGTGGCCATCCTGGCCGGGGCCTTGGCGGCAGCGTTTGTGGTCCTCCAGGAGCCCCCGGCCGGGGTGCGTGCGGCCCTTGGCCTTCTGGGTCAGCTCCTTATGGGGGCCCTCTTCGTCATCCTGCTGCCCCTGGGATTGCTGGCGGAGTTGCTGGTTATCGTGCTCGGCCCACTAGTTCGGCGGTTCTGGTTCCAGCTTCAGGTCCCGACCCTCAGCCAGTTCGGCGAGGAGGCGGGTCAGGCCCGCCCAGGGCCAGTCGAGCTGCTTCCTCCGGCCGTTCTTCAGGGCCTCCGGTGGCTGCTCGTGGCCGCGATTCTGGTCCTCGCCCTCGGCCTGGTGGCCCTGGCCGTTACCCGCTACCGTCGTCGCCGGGCCGAGGCCGAGGTCGAGGAAGTCCGCCAGTCTCTCTGGTCATGGCGGGAGGCGCTGGCCGGCCTGCGGGCCCGCCTCAGGGCCCTGCTGGACCGCCTGCGTCCGAAGCGGGTGTCACCGGCGCCGGCCGGCGTCGGTCCGGGCCTTTCGCCGGAGGCCCGAACTGTTCGGGAAATTTACCGGGAGTTTCTGAAGCTGATGGGTGAGCTCGGCCGGCCTCATCGCCCCGACGAAACCCCCTTCGAGTTCCTGGCCCGGGTCCGGTCGGACCTTCCCGGGGTCGAGGCTGAAGCCGAAGAGGTTACGGCCGCCTACGTCCGGGTTCGCTACGGCGAGCGGCCCCTTCCCCGGCCTGCGGCTGGCCGGATTCGGGAAGCCTGGGTTAAAATCAGGCGGAGTCTCAGACGCCAGCCGTGACCGCGAAACGCAGCTTCTTTACCGAGCCCGGCGAAGGCCGGCTCTGGACCGCCGGCTTTCTGAACGAGCGCTTCCCGGAGCCGGTTTCCCCCCTGGGCTGGACCATCATCCGGCCCTTTCTGGAAAACCTGGCAGTCCGGGAGCCCCTGCGGATGCTGGGCATCGACCCCGGCCCGGTGCCGGTAACCAGGCTCTGGTTCGGCCGACCCTACTTCAACGCCGAACTTTTCGCCGTCCTCTACGGCGTATTTCCCGACTGGCTTATTCCGGAAGATGCGGCCCGCTACTTCCCCGGCGGCGACCCGGGCTTTCGCCGGCAATTTTCCCGCCGGCCGAGGTTGCTCAACCTGACCGCCAGCGCTCTCACGACGGTGTCGGGCTGGAATCCCCCGGTCCATCTGGCCGACTGGCAGCAGTTTTCGGCCCGCTACCGGGCGGCGGTGGGTCAGCTGTCGGCGGAGGCGGAGGCCCTCGAAGCGGTTCCCGGCGACGATGGCATCCGGGCCCGGCTGCGGCTCATCCGGGAAGTCCAGGCCTGGAACGAGGCCCTGCTCCGCCGCCACCGCTGGAGTCTTCTCCATGCCGAAGCCTGGTACAGCCTTCTCCGACGGGCCGCCGTCCGGCTCAGCCGTGGGGAAGGACCGGCCCGGGCGGCGGCGTGGGTCCGGCGGGGCGACGACGTTACGTGCGAATTTAACCGGGTGCTGGAAGCCGCCGCCACCGCCCATGACCCGGATGTGGCGGCGTCCCTGCGGGCCAGGCTGGTCGTCGAGTTCGGCCACCGCTCCTTCAGCCTGGATATCGCCCGGCCGACTGTCGCCGAAGCCCTGGAAGATTACCTGGCCGCAGCCCGAAGCCGGCTCGACAGCAGGGGCTCTCCATCGTTCCTGGTTCCACGGCCTCCGGTCTGGCTGAAGCCGCTGGTGGGGATTGCCCGCCGCTTCATGGGCCTTCGGGAGGCCCAGCGCCACCACTGGCAGATGGGCCTTGCCCTCCTTCGCCGGCTTTATCTGGGGATTGGCCGGCGCCTTGCCCCGACCTATTTGGACCTGCCGACCGATGTCTTCTTCCTGACGGCCGATGAACTCGAAGCCTACCCGGACCTGCCCCCGCCAGCCGTTTTCCGGGTGCGGCGGGCCGAGTTCGAGGCCCTCCGGGCCGGTCCTGATTTCTACCCCGAATTTCTGCAGGGCGACAGGCCCCTCCGGGCTGGCGCGGCGGGAGCCGCCGAACTGAAGGGCATCGGTGTAAGCCCGGGGGTTGGCATCGGACGGGTCCGGGTCGTCGTCAGGCCGGAGGGTCTGGGGCAGGTCGGACCGGGGGAGGTGATGGTGAGCCCGGCGGCTGATTCGGCCTGGACTTTCGTTTTCGGGCGGCTTTCGGCCCTGGTTCTGGAGCGGGGCGGCCAGCTCTCCCACGCCTCGGTCGTGGCCCGGGAGTACGGCCTGCCGGCCGTGGCCGGGGTCCGGGAGGCGACCCGGCTTCTGCGGGACGGCGACCGGGTGGTCGTCGATGGGACCCAGGGCCTCGTTTTAAAATGCTGAGGGGAGGGCCGCAATTATGGAGATAACCGTCGTCGGGACTCCCAGCGGCTACATCGGGCTGGTCGGAGGCCCGAAGGGCCTCCGGGCCGTCACCCACTTCTGCCCGTCCCGGGATGCCTGCCTGGCCGAGGCTGAAATGGAGGCCGGCAGTCGGCCGGTTGAGACGGACCGGTTCCGGGCCTGGGAAGGTCTGCTGCGGCGCTACGCCGCCGGTGAGACGGTCGAGTTCAATCTGGACGGTAGCCTCGACCCCGACGTCGGCACCGAATTTGAACGCACCGTCTGGGCCCGGCTCCGGGAGATACCCTGGGGTCGGGTCGTTAGCTACGGGCAGCTGGCCGCCGCCGTTGGCCGGCCGGGGGCGGCCCGGGCTGTCGGTCGGGCAGTTGGCAAGAACCCGTGGGCCGTTCTCGTGCCGTGCCACCGGGTCGTCGGGGCCGACGGCCGGCTTGTCGGCTACGGGGGCGGGCTCGACCTCAAGGCGGCCCTTCTGGAACTGGAGGGCCACCAGGTCGACCGGGAGGGGCTCAGGCTCCGGTGCTGCCGGCCCGGCCGTGGAAACCTGTGACCGGACCCCGGACCGGAACCATCTTTGACGCCCTGGCTGACCTCATTCGCCGGCAGGGCCCCCTTACGTTTGCGCAGTACATGGCCTTCGTCCTTTACGACCCGGCCTGGGGCTACTACACCAGCGACCACCCCCGGGTGGGGGACCGGGGCGACTACTACACGTCGCCGGCCGTCCACCCGGTCTTCGGCCACCTGCTGGCCCGCCAGGCCGCCGATATCTGGGCCTGGCTGGGCCGGCCTGACGACTTTGTTATCGTCGACCTGGGCGGCGGCCAGGGACACCTGGCCGCCAGCCTGCTGGCTGGCCTGGCCCGGGACTGGCCCCAGGTTTACGACCGGGCCCGGTACTTCCTTGTCGATTTTGAACCGAACCTCCGGGCGGCCCACCGGCGGCTGGCGGAGGAGCCCGGCGACCTGGTCGCCCGGGTCGAGTTCACGACCGACCTGCCGGCCGGGCCCTTTAGGGGGCTGGTGATCGCCAACGAGTTTTTCGACGCCCTGCCCGTACACATTGTTGTGAACCGCCACGGCCAGCTTCGGGAGGTCTACGTCAGCTGGCAGGATGGGCTTGTCGAGGTCGAGGGCGAGCTTTCCGACCCCGGGCTGGCGACATATTTCGACCGGGTGGGGGTTCGGCTGCCGGAGGGCGTCCGGGCGGAGGTTTGCCCGGCGGGTCCGCAATGGGTCCGGCGGGTTGGCCAGCTTCTCAAGGCCGGGTTATTTCTGGTCATCGATTACGGCTACCCGGCCGCCGAGCTCTACTCGGGAAGATTCCCCCGGGGAACGCTGATGTGCTACTTCCGGGGCGGCTACCACGGGGACCCGTATCGGTTTCCGGGCACGCAGGATATTACTGCCCACGTTGATTTCACTGGTCTCGCCCTTGCCGGTCGAGAATGCGGCCTGGAAGTTCTGGGCCTCATAACCCAGGCCCATTTCTTGCGAAACCTGGGCATCGAAGATTATCTCCGCGCCCTGGACCGGGCCGTTTTCGACGACCCTGAGTCTTACCAGCGCAACCGGACCCTTATCCGGAGCCTGGTTCAGCCCGGGGGCCTCGGCAGCTTTAAGGTGCTCTTTCTTGGACGGGGGGTCGGCCGGGGCCTCTGGGGCCTGAGGGGCGTCCGGCCGGAGGAGCCAACCCAATGAAGCTCACAGTCCTCGGGGCCCACAAGACAGATGTCAAGGGGGGCGGGGCCGTCTCACTCCTGGTCGACGGGCGGCTGGCTATTGACGCCGGCAGCCTCACGGCTGGGCTTTCGCTCGAGGAACAGGCCGCGGTGGAGGCGATTTTAATCAGCCACCGCCATTTTGACCACGTCAAAGACCTGCCCTTGTTCGGGCTGAATACGGCCTTCCGGGACACAACCCCGGTTTACACCACCGAATCTGTCCGGGAGGCCCTCGTTGCCCACCTCTTCAACCCCGAGCTCTGGCTGGTCCTGACCGACTGGCCGCCCGACCGGCCCAGCCTCCGGTTTGAAATCATTGAGCCCTTACGGCCCTTCGCCATCGGTGATTACCTGGTCACGGCCGTTCCCGTGGGCCACGGCCCCCCGACCGTCGGGTTTCACGTCAGCCGGGAAGGCCGCAGTTTCTTCTACGGGGCCGACTGTGGTCCGGGCGGCCTGACCGAAGCCTGGCGAACGGTCCGGGCCGACCTGCTCATCCTTGAGGTGAGCTTTGCTAACGCAAACCGGGAGGCAGCCGAGCGGGCGAAGCACCTGACGCCGGAGCTTCTCGGGGCGGAGCTTGAGACGCTCCGGGCAATTCAGGGGCGAATTCCGCCGGTGCTGGCCATCCACCTGGACCCGGCCCAGGAGGGCACGATCCGGCGGGAGCTGGCCGAGCTGGCGGCCGGACTCGGGGTGGATA
>JAUQQI010000190.1:933-5072 GCA_030549955.1 Chloroflexota bacterium | reverse complement strand
GAGGCCTACCCGCCTAGCGACGCCTTCCTGGCCGAATACCGGACCCGGCAAAGGCTGGCCGGCGGCTGAGGCGAGGCTAAAAACGCCTTGCCGGTACCCGTCGGCGACATCCCAGTCGTTAGCGTTCGCTGCCGGGACCATCCGGCAGCCCCTGTTAACCGTCCTTCAGCGCTGGTCGTGCCGCATGCCCTTTAGACGAGTCGCTGGAGAACCCGGCTTATCCCGTAAGCTCGCGAACGCGGCACTTTACAAGCCTAGCCCCCGGTACCTTGACAGATTTCACTGGACATGTTATCCAATTACGAACACCAAATCCTATGCGAAGTGGAGCGGATAATGCGAGTTGTCATCGCCAATCACCACGATTTCGTTAGACGCCAGCTCAAACACCTCCTCAGTCGGGAGCCCAATATCCAGGTCATCGGGGAAGCAAGCCACGCCCTCCGTTTTCAGCGGCTTATTCTTGCCTATTCCCCAGACGTCGGGATCATCGACTTTAACCTGCTGGGCGAACTTGGTGGTGGGTTTGGCAGTCTTTCAAGCCCTGTTGTCGTCATGGCTGACGAAAACCAGTCGGGTGTCGATTTTGAGCTCATAAACGCGATCAGGTCGGGTGCTACGGGGGTGGTGTATTTTTCAACGCCGCCCGAGGAGATTGTGGCGGTGGTCCGGGCCGCCGCCACGGGGGTTGCGGCCTTCGACCGCCGGTTTGCCGCCCGGCTTGCCGGCCTCTGCGCTCAGGTTGTCGAGGCGAACGGGGCCGGCGCCCGGGGCACCGTTCTTCTCACCGAGCGGGAGCGGCTCTACCTGCGGCTGATCGCTTCGGGCCTCTCCAATAAAGAGATCGCCCGCCGCCTGGGCCTGGCGGAAAGCACGGTTAAAAATAGCCTTTCGGCCCTCTTCGGCAAGCTGATGGTCTCGGACCGAACCCAGGCCGCCATCTACGCCCTGCGTAACGGCATCGTCCCGGACCTGCCCAGCTCCCGAACCGGCTAGTCCGGGGGCGTCGGCCGGTTAAAATTAGATGGCGTGACCGGCCGGCGCGGCGACGACCTGCTTTTGCTGACCCTCGGCCGGGACGGCTTAAGGTATGTGGCCGGCCTGGCCGGGGAAGCCTTTGCCGAGCTCTTTGAAGCTTCCCTCCGCCACCCTGAAGTCGTCTATCTGCCAACCCCGGACCCGTTCACCGTTCTCTCCGTCGCTGACGGCCTGGGCCGGGCCACCGGCGGCCCGGTTGTCGTCAACCTCCGGCATGCCCCCACAGCTGACCCGAACGGCCGATGTACCTGGGTACCGTGGCTTCCGGCCGTGGTCCTGACTGACCCGACGGCTCCACCGGTCGGGCCGGCGAAGGCCCGGCTTGAGCCGGCCGGACCGGCCGACCTGGTTGAGGCCGTCCGCATTGCGGCCCGGGCGGCCATCTTGCCCCCGACCGGCCCGGTTCAGGTCGCCTTTGGGCCGGAGGCCCTTGCCGCCGAAGGCCCGGCCGAGGTTCCTCACCTCCGGCGGCAGTACCTGCCCCTGCCCCAACCTCCCGACCCCGACGCCGTCCGGGAGGCGACCGACCTTCTGCTGGCCGCAGACCGACCGGTCCTGGCGGTCGGGCCTGAACTGGTTCGTTACGGGGCCGTTGCCGAGGCGGCGGCCCTGGCCGAGCGGCTCGCCCTGCCGGTCTTTCTTGACCCGGCCCCCGGCCCCTATCCCGGCTTCCCAACGGCCCACCCGGCTTGCTTCGGGTATCCGGTCCCGGGCGCCCCGGCCTGGGCCGGGGCCGACCTGGTCGTGGTCGTCGGCCGCCTGCGTCCGGCCCAACCGACCGACCCGCTCCTGAGCCTGATTCCGGCCGGCGCCCGGATTCTTGCCGTCTCGCCCTGGGGCCCCGAATGGGTTACGGCCCACGGCCGGGGTCTTGAGCTTGTAGCCGACCCTGGGTCGGGCCTCCGGGCCCTCCGGGAGCAGGTCAGCCGCTGGCTCACCTCGGTCGAGGTCCGAAGGGCCGACGAGCGGCGCCGGTTGCTGACGCGGCCGGCGGCCAGCCCGCCGGACCCGATAGTTGGGGCCGTCCTGGATTACCTGGGGACTGAGGGAGTCCTGCTCGTTGACGACCCGGCCGTCGAACCCGTCAGCATTCGTCGACCAAATCCGGCAACCCTCTGGCCGGCTCCCCCAGGCTCCCGGGGCTGGGGGATTGGGGCCGCCGTCGGGGCCTGGCTCGGCCTCCCAACCCGCCGGCAGGCCGTCCTTGTCGACGGCGCCGGCCTGGTCGGGGGGCTTGGGGGGTTGTGGACCGCCGTCAGGTTCCAGCTGCCAATTCGGGCTGTCGTCCAAAACCGGCAGGCCTACACCGGGATTGAGGCTGCCCTGAGGCGGCGGGGAATGCAGGGCTTGGATGAAGTCGAGCTGACCCGTCTTGATGAGCCGGTCCCCGACCTCAGGGGCCTGGTGGAAGCCTTCGGTGCCCGGTTCAGCCGGGTAGCGGCCGCCGACCTCCGGTCAACCCTTGAGGAGGCCCTGGGTTTTGACGGGCCGGTTGTGGTTGAAGTTACCTAAAGGTGAACGTAAACTACCTGGTCTTCGACCACCACCGGGTAGGTTTCGGCCCGGGGTGGCTCAACGGTTACTCTGTAAGCCTTTACTCTGGTCTTCTGTGGGTCGATAACCGCCCGGCCCGTTCGGATGTCAAACTCCCAACCGTGCCACGGACACCGCAAAATGAGTCCGTCGTCGCTATATTGATGCTCGCCGGGCGCACCGGCTAAAACCAGCCCCGAGAGCCGCCCAAGACAGAGCGGCCCGCCCTGGTGGGGACACCGGTTCCGCAAGGCATAAAACCTGCCCCCCACATTAAAGACCCCAATTGACCGGCCGGCCACCTCAAAAATCCGCCGGGACCCCGGCGGAAGCTCACTTACCCGGCAGACCGGATGCTTGCCCATTGAGGCCGTACCATTCCAGGGCGTTTTCCCGCAGAATCCTTAGCTTTGTCGCCTCGTCGAGCCCTTGGGGCAGGGCATATTCGGGCGCGTCAAAATCCCAGTGCGGATAATCGGTCGCATACATCAGGAGCCTCTCACCCCCGATTATCCGGATGACCTCGAGCATGTCGGCGTCGTTTTCGGGCTCCTCCATCGGCTGGGTCGTGAATCTGAAGTGCTCGGCCACATACTCCGACGGGAACCGCTTAAGCCACGGGACCTCAGACCTTAATGCCCGGAAGTTTTTATCGAGACGCCAGAGCACGTGGGGCAGCCAGCTAAATCCGCCCTCAATCATGGTCACCCTTAGCCCCTTGAACCGCTCAAAGACCCCCTCGCAAATGAAACTTACAAGGTGGGCCTGGAACGCCTGGGGCATGAGCGTATGCCACTCGAGGTAAAAGCTCGGCCAGCCCACCGGCGTCGGCGGATGCCCCGTGGAAACCCCCGTTCCCCCAAAGTGAATCCCGATGGCTAAGCCCAGCTCCTCGGCCGCCGCATAAACCGGCCAGTAGTAGCGCTGACCGTACGGCCGCTGGGCCCCGGCCGGCAGCAGAATCTGGACGATTCGGGGATCATTTCCGACCCGTCTTATCTCCCTTACGGCTTGCTCCGGGTCCTGGGTGGTGATGACCGCCGAGCCCAGGAACCTCGGGTCCTTTTTAAGCCACTCGTTTACGAGCCAGTCGTTAAAGGCCGAGGCCAGGGCCGCCGCGAAGTCGGCGTTGGGCAGAAAATTTAACCGATAGCTGTGCTCGGGGTTTAAAATCGCAAACTCAACCCCATAAGCATCCAGAAGCTGGGACCGCATAAGGTTAAGGTCCGAGCCGGCAACCCCGTTTTCGGGGACGGCATCGAGCCTTACGCCCCGATTTGCCCCCTTAGGATAAGGGTTCTGGGGAATCTGGCTGAAACCGGTCTCTTCGATGTAGTCGACCCAGCGGCGGGGAAGGTAAGGATAAAGGTCCTTAATCGACTTTATGTTCGGGTGAACATCGCAGTCGACCAGCCTGACGCCAGCCTTCCGGCCCGTCTGCTGCCGAAGGGACCCTGCCATTGCTCGCCTCCGGGGTAAGATCCTGTCAAGTATTATAAAATCTTCGGTGACGGGCCTCTCCAGACAACGACAGAACCCGAGGTTGGAACGTGGTCCCGGGATGGGAT
>JAUQQI010000190.1:0-923 GCA_030549955.1 Chloroflexota bacterium | reverse complement strand
CGCGGGCGAGCTGGCCCTCTTTACCGACCTCTATGAGCTTACGATGGCGGCCAGCTACTTTGAGAACCGGATGTTCGCCCCGGCAACCTTTAGCCTCTACATCCGGGAATATCCCCCAAACCGGGGATATTTCGTCGCCGCCGGCATTCAGGAGGTCATTAAGTATCTTTATCACCTGCGGTTTACGGATGATGACCTGCGCTACCTGGCCAGCCTGAGGCTCTTTAAGGGCGACTTTCTCGATTTCCTGCGGGAGTTCCGGTTCACAGGCGAGGTTCGGGCCATCCCCGAGGGCCGGATATTCTTCGTGAATGAGCCGATAATGGAAGTTACGGCCCCGATTATTCAGGCCCAGCTCTTTGAGACCTTTGTTTTAAACGCCGTCGGCCTCGAAACCATCCTCGCAACGAAGACATCCCGGTGCTTTTACGCTGCCCGGGGCCGGGTATGCGTCGACTTCTCATTCCGGCGAACCCAGGGTTTCGATGCCGGGATGAAAGTGGCCCGGGCCGGCTATATCACCGGGTTTGCGTCGACATCGAATATGCTCGCCGGCAAAAGCTTTGGGATGCCGGTAACCGGCACAATGGCCCACTCGTATATCGAGAGCTTTCCCGGCGAGGTGGAGGCGTTCCGGGCGTTTGCGGCCGCTTTCCCCGAGAACACAACGCTGCTCATTGATACGTACGACACGATTGCCGGTGCCTACAAGGCGGTCCAGGTTGCCAAAGAGATGGAGGCCCGGGGCCAACGACTGCGGGCTGTCCGGCTTGACAGCGGCGACCTGGAGGTGCTCTCGAAGGAGGTCCGACGGATCCTCGACGAGGCGGGTCTGAACTATGTGCGGATATTCGCCAGCGGGGCCATGGACGAATATCGAATTGATGAGCTTCTGCGGGCCGGGGCACCCCTCGGCGGCTTCG
>JAUQQI010000149.1 GCA_030549955.1 Chloroflexota bacterium | reverse complement strand
CACGGTTGGACGGTGCTTGTATCGCGTGGCCGGCCCGTGCTGGGCTGCCAGTAGGGTCCTGAACCCGAGGTGCACGCAGGTCGTCAAAACCGGGGCGGTCCAGCTGGACGGCCCCAATTTTGTGATGGAGTGTTTTGCGCCCAAGGAGGGGCTTGGCGGAATGCTTTCACGAACCGAATTTACACGGGCGTTGACGCAGCTTGCGGCCGAGAAAAACCTGCCGCTCGAAGTCGTTGTGGACCTGCTTAAGCGGGGGATCGTGACGGCTTTCCGGCGGGAGCTCGGCACTCAGAACGTTCGGGCCGATATCTCGGTTTCGACGGGGACGATCCGGGTCTTCGTCACGAAAACGGTCGTCGAGAAGGTTGAGGACCCCCGCACCCAGATAAGCCTGGCCGACGCCCGGCGGCACAAGCCGGATGCCCAGGTCGGGCAGGCCATCGAGGTGGAGATCCCCCAGGACTCGGTCGGGCGGATCGCCGCCCAGACCGCCAGGCAGGTCTTCCTCCAGGGCATCAAGGAGGCCGAACGGGAGGACATCTACCGTAGTTATCTCGACCAGGTCGGCGAAATCGTCACTGGAATTGTCCAGCGGGTCGACTCCAAGCAGGTCACCCTTGACCTTGGCAAAGTCGAGGCGGTTCTGCCGGCTTCGGAGCAGATCCCGGGTGAGACCTACCGGCCCGGCCAGCGGCTCAAGGCTTATCTCATGGAGGTCCGCAAGACCCCCAAGGGACCCCAGCTCGTCGTCTCGCGAACCCACAAGGACTTTCTCAAGCGGCTCCTCGAGATGGAGGTCCCGGAGGTCTACAACGGGATCGTCGAGATAAAGGCCATTGCCCGGGAGCCCGGCTCCCGCAGTAAGGTCGCGGTCTGGTCCCGCCAGCCGGGGGTCGATGCCCGGGGGGCCTGCATTGGCCTGCGGGGCGTCCGGATCCAGAACATCGTA
The DNA here is from genome assembly GCA_030549955.1 of Chloroflexota bacterium. Lineage (GTDB taxonomy): Bacteria > Chloroflexota > Dehalococcoidia > JAUQQI01 > JAUQQI01 > JAUQQI01. The sequence goes on along the minus strand of JAUQQI010000149.1, from coordinate 4,128 downwards.
AATGAGCTCAGCGGTGAGAAGATCGACGTGGTCCTCTGGAACCCTGACCCGGCAGTCTTTGTCGCCGAGGCGCTCAGCCCGGCCCAGGTCCTCTCGGTCGAGATCAGTGAGGCCGAAAAGACCGCAACCGTCATCGTGCCTGACCGCCAGCTCTCGCTGGCCATCGGCAAGGAGGGTCAGAATGCCCGGCTGGCGGCCAGGCTGACCGGCTGGCGGATCGACATCAAGGCCGCATCGGTTGCCCGGGCCGAACGCCTGGCGAAGGAGGCTGAAGCTGCGGCTCGGGCTGCCGGGGCAGTCCCGGTACCTGAGCCGGTAGCCGCGGTGGCGGAACCGGTGCCCGAGGCCGTTTTGCCGGGCCCGACTGAAGCCCCGTCCGGGGTTGAACCGGTCGCGGCCGGGGTGCCCGAAGAGGCGTTGCCGGTGGCCGGGGAAGTTGCGGCCGAGCCGGTCGAGGTTGCGCCCGAGCCTGAGCCGGTCGCCGAAGCGCCCAGGGTCCTCCGATTTGCTGAGGACCTGCAAATAACCCGGGAGCTTGACATCAAAAAGAAGAAGGGTGAGGAGGAACGGGCGCCTCCGGGCAAGCCCAAGAAGGCTAAGCGGCCGCGGGTGACGGTCGAACTTGAAGAAGAAGAGGAGTACGAAGAACTCCTGAGGCGCATCCGATGACCAGGAAGGGTGGTCCCCGCCCGAAGCACGTCCCGATGCGGACCTGCGTGGCCTGCCGGGTTACGCAGCCGAAGCGGCAGCTTATCCGGGTTGTCAGGACGCTGGCCGGACCGGTCGAGGTTGACCTGACCGGCAAGAAGAACGGCCGGGGCGCCTACCTTTGCCCGAATCGGGCCTGCTGGGGCCGGGCCCTCAAGTCGAACATCCTTGACATTGCCCTCCGAACGACCCTGACGGCCGACGACCGGGCCCGGCTGGCCGCCTTTGCCGAGACGCTGGGTGAGGCGGCGGCTCCGGCGGCGCCTGCCGGTGCATAATAAGGAGACGTCCAGATGGAATCCCACGTTGCCGAAACCCGAACCGTTGAAATTCCGCCGGTCATTACGGTCGCGGAGCTGGCCGAGCTTATCGGCGCAAGCCCGATTGAAGTCATTAAAGAACTAATGAAGCAGGGCGTCTTTGCGACCATAAATCAGGCCATCGACTGCGAGGTTGCCGCCCGGGTTGGCCCCCGCTTCGGGGTGAGCATCAAGCCGAGGCGGGCCGAAGCCGCGCCCTCGGCCCTGCTCGTTACCGACTACGCGAGCTTTAAGCGGATGCTCGCTGAGGAGGACCCGGCGAAGCTCAAGCTCAGGCCGCCCGTTGTCACCGTCATGGGCCACGTCGACCACGGTAAGACTACCCTCCTTGACCGGGTCCGGCGGACCCGGGTTGCCGAGCAGGAGGCCGGGGGCATCACCCAGCATATCGGCGCCTATCAGGCCGAAGTTAACGGCCAGAAGATAACATTTATTGATACGCCAGGCCACGAGGCTTTCACGGCGATGCGGGCCCGGGGGGCCCAGGTCACCGACATTGTTGTGCTCGTGGTCGCCGCCGACGACGGCGTCATGCCCCAGACCGTTGAGGCGGTGAACCACGCCCGGGCGGCCGGGGTCCCGATTGTCGTCGCCATCAACAAAGTTGATAAGCCCGATGCCAACGTTGAGCGGGTAAAGCAGCAGGTCGCCGAGCTGGGCCTGATCCCGGAGGAGTGGGGCGGGGACACGATAACTGTCCCGATCTCGGCCCGAACCGGGGAGGGCATTGACCTGCTCCTGGAAAATATTCTGATTCTGGCCGAAATTCTCGAGCTTAAAGCCAATCCTGACCGGCCGGCGGTCGGCACGATTATCGAGGCCCGGCTTGATAAAAACCGCGGCCCGGTGGCCACCGTCCTGGTCCAGAACGGGACCCTCCGGGTCGGGGACATTTTCGTGGCCGGGGAGACCTGGGGCAAGGTGAAGGCGATGGTCGACGACCGGGGCCGGCGGGTGAAGGAGGCCGGGCCGTCCACCCCGGTCGAGGTTCTCGGCTTTGAAGACGTCCCGGTCGTCGGGGATATCCTCCAGGTTCTCGAGGATGAGGACCAGGCCCAGCGCATCGCGGAGGAGCGGCGGGAGGCCCGTCGGGTCGAGCGGGAGGCAGTCGCCGCCCGGGCAATCACCCTGGAGACGGTGGCCAGACAGGCCCGGGCCGGGAAGCCGGCTGAACTGCTCGTAATCCTCAAAGCCGACGTTCAGGGTAGTGTCGAGGCGATCCGGACCGCCCTCGAGCGGCTCAACGAAAAGTACGAGACACGCATCCGGGTCATCCACGCCGCCAGCGGCACCATCACCGAATCGGACGTGCTTCTGGCCGCGGCCTCGGGGGCGATTATTATCGGCTTTAATACCCGGCTTGAGCCGGGCGCCCGGGCCCTCGCCGAGGCCGAAGGGGTTGAAATCCGCCAGTACGACATCATCTACCACCTGCTCGAGGACGTCGAAAAGGCCCTGGCCGGCCTGCGGGAACCGACCTACCGGGAGGTTATCTACGGCCGGGCTGAAGTCCGGCAGGTCTTTCAGATCGGCCGGACCGGCCAGCAGGTCGCCGGCTGCTACGTGCTTGACGGCAAGATTATTCGGGGCCAGCGGGTGCGGATTCTCCGGGACGGGAAGGCCATCTTTGACGGCCGGGTGACCAGCCTACGCCGCTTCAAAGAGGATGTCCGGGAGGTGGCCGCCGGGTTCGAGTGCGGCGTCGGCATCGAGGGCTTCGGCGACTTTCGGCCCGGCGACATTCTGGAAGTTTACGGTCAGGAAGCCGTAGCCTGAGGCCGGGGCCGGCCCGCCGGCCAGTCAGGAGGATGCCATGAGCCGCCGGCTTGACCGCGTCAACCACCTGCTCCAACAGGAGATTGCCGACCTGCTGACCCGGGAGCTGAAAGACCCCAGGCTCGGCGTCATGGTCAGCATCACCGGTGTCGAAACCTCGCCCGACCTCCGAACGGCGAAGGTTTTCGTGAGCATCTACGGCTCCGAAACCGAGAGCGAGCGGGCCCTGGAGGCCCTCCGGGGGGCGGCCGGATTCCTGCGGCGGGAGCTCTCGGCCCGCCTCCGGATGAAGCAGGTTCCGGCCCTTATCTTCGAGCGGGACCGCTCCATCGAGCGGGGCGCCCGGATCGCCGAACTCCTCCGGGAGGTCGCGGCCGAGCGGGAAGCCCGGGTAAAGGCCGAACCGACCGAGTCGTGACCCCTTGGACTGGAACGGCATTTTTAACATCAACAAGCCGCCGGGCATTACCTCGGCCCGGGTTGTAAGCATCGTCCGGCGGCTGACCGGAGCCCGCCGCGTCGGCCACGCCGGCACCCTGGACCCCCTGGCCGCCGGCGTCTTGCCCGTCTGCGTCGGCCCAGCCACCCGGGTCGTCGAATATATTCTCGAGCAACCGAAGGTATACCGGGCCGAGATTACCCTGGGTGTCACAACCGATACCGACGACGCCGAGGGCCGGGTCCTGGCGACCCGCCCCCTCACCGGCATCGACGAGCCGCAGGTGCGGGCAGTGCTGGCCGAATTTGTCGGCCGCATCCGCCAGCGGCCTCCGGCCTATTCGGCCGTCAAAGTGGCCGGCCGGCGGGCCTACGAGCTCTCCCGGCGGGGTGTGCCCGTGGAAGTCGAAGCCCGGGAGGTGATGGTCTACCGGCTGGACCTGCTGGAATTCGAGCCGCCTCGACTGGTCGTTGAAGCCGAGGTTGGCCGGGGCACCTACATCCGGTCCCTCGCCCGGGATATCGGCCAGCGGCTCGGGTGCGGGGCCCACCTGTCGGGACTGGTTCGGCTCCGGGTTGGGCCGTTCCGGCTTGAGGACGCCGTGACCCCCAATACCCTTAAAGAACTCGTCGGCGCCGGTCGGGTTTCTGATATCCTTTATCCGCCGGATGAGCCACTCCTTGGGTGGCCGGCGGTAATTGTCGGCCCGGAGACAGCCCGGCGGCTCCGGAGCGGGCAGGCTCTGCCCTACCGTGGGAGCCTGCCTGACGGCCTGCGGGTGCGGGCCTATAGCGCCGCCGGGGCCTTTCTCGGCATCCTGAAATTTGACCGGTCTCAGCGCGCCCTCCGGCCCGAGAAAATCCTGGAGCTAGAAGATGCGCCTGG
>JAUQQI010000303.1 GCA_030549955.1 Chloroflexota bacterium | reverse complement strand
TTTACCGACGCGGCTCCATCAGGTCCCGCTAGGGCAGGACCATCGTTAACTTCACGAACCTCCTGGAGCGGGTGGAATCGTCCATCCCTGCCGAGCCCCAGCGGGTCTGCACAGTTCTGGACAACTTGAGGGCCCACCGGGTGACCAACCTCCTCCTGTTGAGCCTGGCCGATCCCGGCTCGGCCCGGCCAGCATCAGGCCCGTCGGCGACCAGTCACAGCCCTTCCGGTAAAGGTTGCGTAAGCTTGGCGGATGCACCACACTGCTTTTCGGGGGTGGAGCTGAGGGCTGGGGGGGCAGTCCTTGAGGTCCGCAGTTAGGGTTCCCCTTGAACTAAAGTTGTGCCAAAGTATTCAGCAGGGACCGGGTATCCGGCCAGGCTATCGCCTTCGGCGACGCCTGTGACAGCCCGGGGACCAGAGCTGACCCGCTGTGAGCCCGGCAGGGCCAGGAGTCACGACCAGCCAGGTTCACCCGGACCACATCCCGGTAACTGACCGCTGCCCGTGCCGTTCGGCCGAACCCGGCCGGGGAGTTGCGGTGCAACTGCAACGAGGCTAAGGAGTTCATCGCCCACAGGCGCCTGCGGGGGCCGGTCGGTTCGGGTCTGGTGGGGATGACCCCGGAGGAGCTAGCGGCCTGCCGCCGCCCTTGACGCCTCGGTCTGAATTCGGTACTTACGGCCGGCCGGCGATGAGAGCCGGTGCCGGCCGTGGGTCAGGTCTATACCCGCTGGGTGGTGAAGGCCGAGCTTCGGGTGGGCGTTCGGGAAGGGCCTGCCCAAGGTTGAGCTTAAGGCCGGGGTTTAGGAAGCGGCGGGGCTCGGCCACCGCCGACGCCGGCTCGGGATTTCGGTCCCGCTGCCTGAGCCGGCGAAGCCGGCATCCAGGAGTTCTGTCAGTAACGGGGGGCTATCGATAGCGGCCGCAAATCAGGCCTTGCGGGTCTGGGAAACGATAGCCTCACCGGACCTTGACACCCAAGCCGCCACATGCCTTGGGCCGGCGCAGGGTGCCCCCTGTCTCATACAAACAATTGGCGCAAATACCGGCCCTCAGTATACTTAATCGCCCCGGCCGGATTAGCAGGAGGTGGAACCAGACTTGTCATGCGTCAGGAGCTGGTGCACCTATTCTCAGACCTGGTCGAAGGAAGAATAAAATTCCAGGAGGTGGAGGACTGGGTTATTCTCAATTTCGAGCGGACAGTAAAAGGAAGCTGACGCCGGGACGTGGGAAGCACTCCGAACTCTGGATGTTCTGTTCCTCCGGCGGGCTGCGAAAGAAGCTACGGACGGAGAAATCCGGGAGGCGGCCGAGGTGTGGCTGCGGCACCTGAAGAACGCGGTGACCTGAACCGACCCGGTCGTCTGGACGGCCGCGGAAACCCGGTGGACCGTGGGTCAGTGAGCACCTTCCGCCACGTCTTCGGCATGGTTTGACCGCAGCGCGACGGCACGGTGGCCGATAAGCAGGTCACCTCCAGGGACACCGCCGCAACTTTCTGACGCTCCAGGTATGCCTCGAACCGCCACCGCCGGGGTTCATCCAGGTTGAGCTACCGGTTAGCCACCAGGTCGGAAAATTTCGCTCGCCTAAGAATCACCCTTCCCAGCTCGGCGCTTGCCCCCAGCGACCTGACCAGCTACAGGATTGTACCAAACGGCCCGTTGGCTCTGCCTGAACGGTACCGGACGTACAGGGGAGAGATTAACGGTCAGGGCCACCGTAGCCGGCGGGGCGCAGGCCTCGTGGCGTGATAAATCAGCCGGTCAGTGACGCGGACGAGCGTTTCTACCCCGTCCCTTTCTTCCAGGACGGCTCCAACATCGTTCGGCCCACCCCGAAAGGCTGATGAGACCTCAATACTCAGCGATACTCCCTGGGAGTCCAGCCGAAAGCCAGGTCGTGTTCGCACGTATGTTCTCCTCGTTAGATAATAACACACGGCTGCCGCCCCGATTGCAGCTCCGCGGCGGCAGCTCTGGCTCAGCCACCCCCACGTGGGAGCCAGAGCTGCCGCAACCACCTCCTGAGCAGCGTGGAACAGTGCCGCGAACCGCTGGTCAACACGATTGTCCTGCGAGCTTACCCGCCCCGGGCAGCCAGGTCATTCTTCCGCCGCGGCTGGTCACCGGCCCGCCAGCTCCCCCAGCACCACGACCGCCCCGGCACCCCGGCCTCATCCCGCAGCCGGGTATCCCCAGCCGCTTCGGACGTGCTCATCCTGCTGGTCCAACCGGCAAGACAGTAAGCGGACGAATTAGACCAGCAGGGCGGCCTCTGGCCGCTACCCAGGGGTGCTGCAATTCGCTACTGGCGGCAGGGTACGACGCCGTTCTTACCTGAGCCCCCGAAAGGCCCGGCACCCCCCATCGGCCGGTCATCAGCAGTAACGCAGCTAAATGTTTGCTCATCGCAACAGATGCCTCTGCTTAAGCCACGGCCTCACAGGCTCACGGGCTCGGCTGTTACAGCAGACGCTTCAAAAAGAACCAACAATAGGCGACCCTTTAACCGGCCCCATAGCCTCCTTTTGGCCCACGAAAAACGCGGTGACCGGGAAGTGGCTGACATGGTGGGCGTGACAATCATTGGGACCAACATCCGGCGGCGATATTCCCGAGGTCGGACGGAAGGCAGCGTCGTATGCCCGATCCTATCCACGCCGGCCTTATGCTCGGATAGGCGCCAGCAGACCCATCTCACCGCCCTGGCTCAACGAGCCCCGCTGGATGGGTGCCAGCCGCGGACCCTGCAGTTGCAGGCCGACCGGCTGATAGCCTTGGGGCGTTCTGGATGAACTTTCCCCCAACAACGTCTTCCGACCCTTGATGGAGAATTTGTCCGCCGGATGGAAGAGAGCAGGCGCCGGGATTTGCGTGGGTGAGCGGCCTTATCAGCTTTTGGCTGACACCTTCGAGCGGAAACGGACCCGTAACCTCTGTAGTTCGGGTCCCGGACCGGGGATGGCCGGCCGTGGTGGCCGAGGGGCAGATGAAGATTGGGGCTGCCTGCTGGTCCGGCTGATGGATGGCTTCCTCCCGGAGGCCCGACGGATTCCTTTTCTGAAAAGCCTCAGACAGGGTCTTGCCGGCGACGGAGGCCCAAACACGCCGGCTGGGTGGAAGCTGATCCAGGTGATACGGTGGAATTCATCTGAGCCCGGAGGTAACAGCAGGAAAAGCCGTACTGCGGGTGCACCAGCAGGAGTGGCCGGGTCAGGTCGTCAAAGCCTTCTAACAGGGGGCCAGGAGGGCTACCCGCCGGTTTGGCGATCAGACTGGCGGCGGTAAACACGATTTTGTAACAGCCTAGCGGCGCGGTGGGAACTGGCTAATAAAACTGCAAGGGGAATTCGAGTTACGGTTAAAGCTTCCCATGGCCAGGCGGCTGGGCGCGCCTGTCGGATACGAACCGGGAGATATTTAATAGTGGACCCTGAAGCCACCTCCCATTTCCAGCCCTTGGGACCCAGCCGATTCACGGGCCGAGCAGAGGCTTTCAGCAGCCGACATATGCCGACCGATTACCCGGTTTACGCCATGGCCGCCTGGGGCTCCCGGCACGGGGAGAATGTCTTCCGGTGGGCGGAAGCCGATTACGCACGGGCTGCCGCCGCGCTCAGATTCGCCCATTACACGTTGCCCCACCGCTACCCGCGCCCTCACGGCGCTACTGGTGCTGCCGTTGCTTGAGCTCCCCGACCCGGGGGCTGGGGACCTGGACCGCGGTCCAAAGCGCATGTGTGTCGCTGACCGCGGAGATATTAGCCCAAACCTTCGGATGATCCTCAGGCCCGTGGACGCTTATCCGGCCGGGCCTGGGGCTCTTTACGCCGTTTCTAACGAGCCTCTATGCCGGCCAGGTCAACCCGTTGGTCACCCTGCTGGTCGCCCTCGCTTTCCGGGAGATTCAGCAGGGGCGTGTGAAGGGAGGGGAGGGTTCCTGCTCGGGATAAGCCCGATGTTGAAACCGCTGGCGGTCAGAGCTGCCGGCCTCCTGCTCCGGGAGGGTCGGGGGCGGGCCCTGGCCCTGGGGGGCAGCGTCATCGCCTTCGGAACGCCGGAGCTGAATTTCCTCCCGAATGGCGTTCCCACCTTCGGTGGCGCATACTCGCCGGCCCAGACCCTTCCCTGCATGGCCGTCCGCTGGCTGACCTTTCATCCCTACGGGTTTGCCCTGGCAGACCTCCCAACGGTGGCCCGATGGGTCGGTGGGGCTTTCGCCGGGGTCTTGCTCGTAGCGACCCTGGCGGGCCTGGGACGGCCTGGGCGTTCGGAAGGGTCCTTTGTGCTCCGGGCCGGCTGGGTCCCGGCCGCAGCCTTCCTGGCCAACCCAGGGACGTGGTATCAGCACGGCACCGTGCTTGGCGTCGGCCTGGCGGCGCTGCTCCAGCGCGCCGGTCAGCACTGCGTGGTGGTCCTGTGGGGATGGACCTGGCACGCCTTCGTCGGGTGGACCCCCTGGCTGGGCGTGGGCACGTTAGGGGCCCTGGGGATGTGGGTCCTGCTCTTTGGGGAGCGGCGATAAGGGAACGGCATTACTCCATGGCCCTCTTCGTGTTGTGGGCTGGCGTGCTGGGGGCCCTCTTTCGTCCCGAGCTGCGTGGGATGGACACTGTGGGCCATTATGCCTGGCTGCGGTCGGCGGTTATCCAGGGGAGCCTGGACGTCAGCGACGAGCTGGGGCGTTCCGGTTATCTTTCGGAGCGGGGGCCTTCGCCGACAGGGTACCGTCTTAACGAATGGCCGGTGGGGGTGCCGCTCCTGTGGTCGCCGTTTTTCCTGGCCGCCCACGTTCTGGTCTGGATTGCGAACGGGTTCGGGATCCCCGTCCCGGCGGACGGCTACAGCGCGCCCTACCTGGTGCTGACGGCGGTGGGGTTGGCCCTTTACGCGTTGCTCGGCCTGGAGCCCCTCCGGCAAATGGTCATTGACGCCGCCTTCTGGGCGACGGTTACCGCCTGGCTGCCCTCGCCGCCGGTGTTCTACGTGTCGGCCCACCCCTTTATGGCCACGCCGTAGACTTCTTCGTAAATGCACTTCTTTATGGGGGTGGGCCGGGTCCCCGCCTTCGGCAGTCCGACCCCGGTTCTGGCTG
>JAUQQI010000148.1 GCA_030549955.1 Chloroflexota bacterium | reverse complement strand
GCGGTCGGCTCTACCGGCCCCGGTATCGGCCGGCGGAACCCCTTGCCGGACCCATCCGGTTCGAGAACGTCTCAAAGGTTTACCAGAGCTGGGTCAGTCTTGAGCACCTGGCCCCGGCCCTCCAGGAGGTCCTGCGGTCGTTCGGGGTCGAACGCCGGCTCATCCAGAAGTTTGTCCTTCGGAATCTCTGGCTCCGAATTGAGCCCGGCGAGGTGGTCGCCCTGGTTGGGGCTTCGGGTGCCGGGAAGACGACAGTACTCCGATTGCTCTGGGGTCAGGCCAGCCAGTGGCGGGGCTGGCGTTACCGGCCCGATTCCGGTCGGGTTATTCTGCCCGAGAACGCCCGGCCCGAGGCGTACCTTCCGGGCGAGGTGGAACCCGACTTTGGCAGGCTTTCGATTCTGGAGGCCGTCTACCGGCGGACCGGCGACGAGACCCTGGCCATCGAGGTTTTGAACGCCGCCGGCCTGAGCGATGCCGTGCTGTTCCGGGCGACGCTCAACCAGCTTTCGACCGGCCAGCGGGAGCGGGCCAATGTGGCCTGTCTGCTGGCTGGCCGGCCGAATCTCTTGCTGATCGACGAGTTCTGCGCCCACCTGGACCCGGCCCTGGCCCGACGGGTCGCCCGGAAAGTTGGGGACCTGGTTCGGCGCCTGGGTATCACCTTGGTCGTCGCCACCCACCGACCCGAGGTCCTCGAGGCCCTTCGGCCCGACCGCACCCTGCTCGTCGGCTACGGCGGTCTGGCCCGCCTCACCTGACTTTCGGTCACCCAGGTCCGGGGGCCGCGGGGCGGTTCGACCGGGAACGGCTCCGGAAACTCTTCCGGCTCTTGAAGAACCCAGGCGTAAAGCTGAGCCCCGCCGGCGTATTCCCGCAGGATTTCTTCCGGGGTCAGGTGCTTTTCGACGTGGATAACCAGTTCCTCGGCCGTAAAAGGTCCCAGGACCTCCACAATTCGAACCGCCCCGATGAGGCGGCCCCGGCTGACGATGCCGATGCGGCCCCGGATCCGGGTTGGGTAGCGCCGAATCTCCCAGGTCTTGCGCCCGCCGACGATTAGACTTGCCCAGGGCTCCCGGACGACCAGGGAACGGGCCGGAATCTTGATTGCCTCCCGGTCAGCCACCGTCTCAGACGTTATCCAGTTTGAGAGCCCGTTTGGCGTTTTCTTTCAGAATCTTCGGCCGGACGTCATCTTTGATCGGCAGCTGTTCGAACTCCCGAAGCCAGCGTTCGGGCGAAATGAACGGGTAATCGGAGCCAAACATTATTTTGTCCTGGAGGCGGGTGTTGGCCTCGCGAATCAGGGTCTCGGGGATGTAGCGGGGCGCCCAGCCCGAAAGGTCGATATAGACGTTGCCCTTGTGGAGGGCCACCGCAATCTGCTCCTCCACCCACGGCCAGGCCGGGTGGGCCAGGATGATGGTGAGGTCAGGGAGGTCGGCCGCGACGTCGTCATAGTACGGGATGGGGGCGCAGTACTTGAGCTTTATACCGGCCCCGCCCGGCAGGCCTGCCCCCGTCGCCCCAAACCCTGAGTGAAAGAGAACCGGAATCCCCAGCTCGACACACTTCTCATAGAGGGGATAGAACCGGCGGTCGTTCGGCTCGAATGCCTGAATGGCCGGGTGGAGCTTCAGCCCCCGCAGGCCGAGCTCTTTCACGCCCCGCTCCAGCTCCCGGAGGGCGAGCTTGCCCTTCCAGGGGTCGACCGTGACGAACCCGATGAACCGGTTCGGCCAGCGGCGGACAATTTCGGCGACCCAGTCGTTGCTCGGGGGCTTTTCGCCCGACACCGTCTCGTCGTCAATGGTGAAGACCACCCCGAGCAGGTCAAGCCGCTCGTAAAGGGCGGCCATCTCCTCGACGGTTGGCGGAGCCGGCGCCCGGAAGTAGCGCCGCATCTGCTCGGCCAGTTTGCCCTCGGGCACCCCCGGCTCCTGCGGGACGTGGACGTGCATGTCAATCGCAAGAACCCTGTTCAGAACCTCCCGCTGGTCTGACTCAGGCCGGCCGCTCCGGCCGGCCTATCTCGCGAACCGGCTTGAGCCGGTAGCGCTCCCACACCCAGAAAAGGCGGTCAATGGCCCAGCCGAACAGCAGGGCAACCCATGGGGCCGCCCCCCAGTACCAGGGCACGTAGGCCCGCTTTCTCGGCCGCCGGAGGAGACTGACGATGACGGCCGCGACCTGCTCCGGCGGAATGCCCTGCTCCAGCTCGGCGGGGGCCTCTGCCGAAAGGCCGGCCGAGACCCGGGCAAACTCGGTCCGGACTGGCCCTGGATTCACGACCGAGACCCGGACCCCGGTACCCCGGAGCTCCCGGTCGAGGCCCTCGCTGAACGCCTGGACAAAGGCCTTCGTGGCCGAATAAAGGACTGACGGAGGTACCACCAGGTCGCCGGCGACCGAGGCAACATTGATAATATGCCCGGAGTTGCGGGCCAGCATCTCGGGCAGAACCAGCCGGGTCAGGTGGACAACCGCCTCGATGTTGACGGCCAGCATCCGGTCGGCCAGGTCCCAGGGGATCTCGGCGGTCGGTCCGTAGTGGCCGAAGCCGGCATTATTTACGAGCAGATCGATGCGGCCCCAGTGCCGGCGGACGGCGGCGACCAGCCGCTCCCGGTCCTCCGGTCGGCCCAGGTCGGCCGGGAAGGCCGCCGCCTCGGCGCCGGTCTCGACAATCTCGGCCAGGAGCCGGTCAAGGCGGTGCTGACGTCGGGCCGTTACGGCCACCCGGAAACCGCCAGCGGCCAGGGCCCGGGCCGTGGCCCAGCCGATGCCACTGCTGGCGCCGGTTACAAGTGCGACCTGCCGTTCCACCGCAGTGATTATAAACCCGGAAGGCCGGCGACACCCGGCCTTGACCTTCCAGTTAACTGGAACGTTTAACCTGGAAGTCGGGAGGGATAAAAATATGGTTGCTGGCAAGCTCCACCTTAAACTCGGCGGGATGCACTGCTCGCTGTGTGTCAGGTCGATTGAGAAGGCCGTGGGCCAGTTGCCGGGCGTCGAATCGGTCAGCGTAAGCATCGCCCACCAGGAAGCCCTGGTGGCCTACGACCCCGACCGGGTGAGCCCGGCTCGGATCCGGGAGGCCCTTGAGGCCATCGGCTTCGAGCCCCGGGAGCCCGATGAGCGGGCAGTCCTGGCGGCTGAGGAACGGGAGCTGGCCCAGGCCCGGCGCAAGGCTTTCCAGGCCGGGGTCCTCCTGGGACTGGCTTCCGCCCTGATGCTGGCCGCCCGACTCTGGGGTCCAACCCCGGCGGGGATGGTCGCCATGGCCGGCCTCGGTCTCTACACCGTGTTCGGACCGGCCCGGTTCATCATCTTCCGGAATGGCTGGCAGTCCCTCCGCCGCGGAATTCTTAATCAGGACGTCCTGGTTTCGGCCTCGGCCCTGGCCGGCCTTACGGGTGGCCTGGCCGGCCTCGTGGCTCCGGTTTTTCCGGCCGGGGAGTTCTTCGGGGCCACGGTTTTCGTCCTCGCCTTTCACCTGATCGGGGGCTATGCCTCCGTCAGCGTCCACGTCCGGGCCTCGCAGTCGGTCCGGCGGCTCCTGAGCCTCATTCCGCCGGCGGCCCGCCGTCTCGGTCCGGAGGGGACCGAGGAAGAGGTGCCGGTGGACCGGCTCCGGGTCGGCGACCGGATTCGGGTTCGGCCCGGGGAACGGGTTCCCACCGACGGCCGGGTTGTCGAGGGGGCGCTGACCGTCGACGAAAGTCTGGTCACCGGTGAGCCCTGGCCCATTGACAAACTCCCGGGCGACCGGGTCATCGGCGGCTCCCTCAATCTGTCCGGGGGCGCGGTCGTTGAAGTGACCCGGGTCGGCGAAGAAACCTTCCTCCGGACCGTGGCCCACCAGGTGGCCGAGGCCCGGGCCCTCAAGCCAGGGGTCCTGCGGCTGGTGGACCGGGTCCTGCTGGCCTACGTCCCGACCGTGTTCGGGGCAGCCGCCCTCGGCTTTACCGCCTGGGTGGTCGGCCCCCTGCTGGCCGCCGGACAGCCCGACTTTGTCCGGGCGGCCTCTGCCGCCCTTGGGGCCCTGATTATGGGCTACCCGTGCGCCCTCGGCATGGCGACGCCCCTGGCCATCATCCGGGCGAGCGGCGAGGCCGCGGCCCGGGGCATCCTGCTCCGCTCGCCGGAGGCTTTCCAGCTCTTCCGGGCCGTGGATACCGTGGTCTTCGATAAAACCGGCACCCTTACCGCCGGCAGGCCGGCGGTTGCAACCGTGGAAGCCGTCAACCTGAGCCCGGATGAACTTCTCCGGCTGGCGGCCGGAGCCGAGCTGCTTTCCGAACACCCGCTCGGGCGGGCCCGGGGCCTGGAACCCCCAGCCCCTGTTGATTTCAGGGCCGAAGCCGGCCTTGGTGTCCGGGCCAGCCTCGAGGGGCGTCAGGTCCTGGTCGGCAATGCCCGGCTGCTGGCGCAGGCAGGGGTCGACCCGGCCGGACTCAGGCCCCTGGTCGAGAAGGTTGAGGTCCGGGGGCAAACCGCGACCCTGGTCGCCATTGACGGAATGGCCGCCGGGGTCATCGGCCTGGCCGATCAACTCAAGCAGGACGCGGCGGAAGTGGTTCGGGCCATTAAAAGGCGGGGAATTACGCCGGTTTTGCTCACCGGTGACGACGAGCGGCTCGCCCGGAGCATCGCGGCCGCCCTGGGCATTGAGCAGGTCCGGGGCCGAATGTTGCCAGGCGAAAAGGCAGAGGCCATTCGGGAGCTTCAGCGGGCCGGCCGGCGGGTGGCGGTGGTAGGCGACGGCATTAACGACGCCCCGGCCCTGATGCAGGCCGATGTCGGGGTTGCCCTGGGAACCGGCCCCGACGTAACCCTCGAAGCCGCCGATATTGTCATCGTCAGCGACCGGCTAAGCCGGGTGGTGGACGCCCTGGCGCTTGCCGGTCGGAGTTACGCTTTGACGGTTCGGAACGTTGCCTTTGCCCTGGCCTTCAATGGGGCGGGCCTCCTGGCCGCCCAGACCGGCCAGATAACGCCGGTCTGGGCTATGGCCGCCATGGCCCTGAGCGTGAGCCTGGTGGTAGCCAGCTCGCTTCTGGCCCGGCTCCTCCCGGCGGTCGGCGGCGGGAGCCGGCGGG
>JAUQQI010000306.1:1133-5121 GCA_030549955.1 Chloroflexota bacterium | reverse complement strand
CCGAGCTGGCCGAAGCCCAGCGGCGGACGGAGGAGCGCGTCAGCCGGCTGGAGGAGGCAGTGACCGCCCTGGCCGAGGCCCAGCGGCGGCATTACGAGGAGTTTGCCGCCTACCGGGCCGAGACCGACCGGCGCTTTGCCGAGCTGGCCGAGGCCCAGCGCAGGACCGAAGAGCGGGTTGAGGAACTTGCCCGGGCTATCGGGGCCCTGCGCCACGAGGTTGGGGTCCTGGCGCACACTGTTGGCGTCACGGCCGAAGAGGAGGCCGCCCTGGCCCTCGAATACCTGCTGCGGGGCAAAGGCTTCGAAATCCTGGGGACGCCCGGGCCGGTGGCTGCCGACGGATTTGAGGTGGACCTGGCCTTCCCGGTCCGGGACCCTGCCGGACGGGTGCTGACTGTCGTGGCCGAGGTAAAGTTCAGGCTATCGCCCGGTCACATCCGGGATTGGGCCCGCCGGACCAGGTCGGAAGGTTTCAAACAGGCATTGAGCCGGGCCGGTTTTGGTGGGCCCTACCTGGTATATATTTACGGCCTGCGGGCCATGGCCGGAACGGAGGAGACGGCCAGGGTCGAGGGTGTTGGGCTCGTTACCCCCCGTGGGGAGCGGGTCCTGCCCGTGGAGGTCGCCTGAGATATAACTTGCGGATAGCGACCGGGGTCGGCCCCGGGGTCTTCGAGGCCCCGGGGCCGATTCTTTCCGGCGAGGGCGCAGGTGTCCTCGCCGGCTGGTGCCGCCTTCAAGGAGGGAGGAAAAAGTGGCCCCCAGGGTTGACCCAGAACCCTGGGGGCTCCGTCCCCTCCGGAAGAAAAAAACTTTTAGAGGAGGACCACGATGCTTCACTCCAATCATATCACATCCTATGCCCGGGTCCACTCCCGGCTTAGGGCCCTTCGGGCGGCCGAGCTGCGGACAGCCGCCCAGTGGCCCCTCTCCCGGCCTGTCCCCAACGGTCAGGTCCGGGGCAGGCTGGCCGCCTGCCCCGTCTGTCTGGGCCCCCTGAGAGGGGAAGCCTGTCCGGAATGTCGCCGGGCCTGGCCCCCCTGCTAACAGCTCCTCACCCGGGATGTCGGCGCTGCTGAAGACGCCGACAGTTACCGGGGTGGGGGGACGTGTGGTTATTCCTGCCGCCCCTCCGGGGGTTCCGTATTCTGGCGCCCGGAGGGGTGGTGAACAGCTTGCCGAAACATAGTCAGGCATAGGCAAACAGTGGGCCAGGCGTGAAGGAATCAGTTACATCACCGCCTGGCGTTGGTGGAAGGCAGGTCGGCTGCCCGTCCCGGCCCGGCAGACCCAATCCGGGACCATCCCCGGGGACCTGCCTGCTCCGGCGAAAGGGAAGACGGTGGTGTACGCCCGCGTTCCCTCTCACGACCACAAGAGCGATCTCGACCGTCAAGTTGCCCGGGTCACGCCAGGGGCGACGGAGCACGGGTTTCATGTGGACCAGGTGGTCACGGAAATCGGGTCCGGGCTGAATGGGAAACGGGCGAAGTTTCGCCGCCTTGTGGCCGACGCATCGGTTGCAACCATTGTGGTGGAACACCGTGATCGCCTGGCCCCCTTTGGGGTGGAGGACCTGGAAGCCACTCTTGCAGCACGGGGACGGCGGATTGTGGTCGTGGATCCGGGCGAATCAACGGATGACCCTGGGCGCGACATGATTGAAGTGTTGACCTCCTTTTGTGCTCGGTTGTATGGCCGGAGGGGGGCGCGCCATCGGGCCATGCAAGCCCTGGCCGCAGCCCGCAGGGGCGATGCCGAGCGTACCGCTTCGCCCGGGACCCCACGCCTCGCCAGGAACGGGTGCTGGCCTCCCACGTGGGCGCCCGCCGCTTCGCCTTCCATTGCGGCCTTGCTTTGGTGAAGGAACGACTGGAAGCCCGCGCCCGGGGTGAGGACGTGGAAGTCCCGTGGACGCTTCCAGCCTTGCGTCGGGAGTGGAACCGGCAAAAGCACGTCGTCGCGCCCTGGTGGCGGGAGAACTCGAAGGAAGCCTGCTCCTCCGGCCCGGACGGGCTGGCCCGGGCCCTTCAGAACTGGTCAAAGAGCCGCAGGGGCGAGCGCAAGGACGGGCGGGTCGGGTTCCCCCGCTTTCGGAAGAAGGGCCGCAAGTCGGTGCGGTTTACCACCGGCGCGATTCGGGTGGATGACAGGAGCCACGTCGTCCTGGCCCGGATCGGGCGGGTGAAGACCCACGAGCCGACCACGGCCCTTCTTCGGCGTATCCAGGCGGGGACGGCCCGCATCCTCGCGGCCACGGTGTCGCGGGAAGGCGACCGGTGGTTCGTCAGCTTCACCTGCGAGGTGGAGCGGCCGCCGGGCCGGCCCCGGTTCCCGTGACGGGCGTGGACGCGGGGTGCGGCCCCTGGCGGTCCTTTCGACGGCCGCGGTGTGGCCGAGCCCGCGGCCCCTGGAAAAAGCGCCCCGAAAAATCGCCCGGTGCAACCGCGCCCTGGCTCGCCGCCAGAAGGGCAGCCGGGGGTGGCAACAGGCTCGCCGCCGGCTGGCCCGGCTCCATGCGCGGGTCCGGAACATCCGCCAGGATGCCCTTGGCGTGGTGGTCGTCGAACAGTTGCACGTGGCGGGCATGAGGAAGAACCGTCGGCTCGCCCGGGCGCTGGCCGATGCGGCCCTGGCGGAGATCCGTGGTCAGCTCAGGTATAAGTGTGCCTGGCACGGGGCGGTCCTGGTCGAAGCGCCGCCCTTCTATCCCAGCAGCAAACGTTGTTCCCGGTGCGGCGCCATCAGGCCGTCGCTGCCGCTTTCGCAGCGTATTTTCTGCTGTGAGGAATGTGGGTTCGTGCTTGACCGGGATGAAAACGCCGCCGTCGCCGGGAGTGGCCCGGAGACGGAAAACGCCCGTGGACGGGATGGAAGACCTGAGGAAGCGGGAAGCCAGCACCGCCGCATGGCCGGGTAAGACCGGCACCAGATGACGATGTTTCAGGTAACGGTCACCTCGACCCCGGGACCGAGGGGGCTCAGGGTGAGGGTAAGCCTGACGTCCTTGAAGGTCCCATCGGGCACGGCCCGAAGTCCTCGCCGGTGAGGAACGTCTCACGCGCGACGAGTTCCTCCGGCGCCTCGACGCCGTCAACGCTCGCCTGTTCGCCGCCCGCGCCGCACGGAAGCAGCCCCTCACCGACGGCCACGGGCTGGCCGGAAAGCCGGGCCTGGACGGGCAGACCGACAATGGCGGCGGGGTAGGGCGAGAAGTCCACGCTGATGGCCGGCAGGGAGACCTGGGCCCTTACCAGGCTGAAGGCCCCGGCTTTGTCACAGACCAGGCCCGAACCGTCCCAGACCAGCCGGTCACAGAACTTATCGACCGTCTTCGGCTCGGGACACCCGCTCGGCTCCTGGACCAGGGAATCGTCCTTGATAAAGCCGTCGATGACCCGGAAGACGACCCGGCCACACCGGCCGCCGGGCAGATACCTGAACCAGACGACCTCCTTTTCGGAGCCGGGGGTCGGGGACGTACCACCCGGGCCCGACGACCCGCCGGAGCGCCCCGGCGTGGTCTGCTTCCCCGAGCCGGAATCGCTGCGGCCCGGGACCCCCTGGTCCGAGGACCCGCGACCCTCGCGCTGCCCCTGACCGCCACCCACCGGCGGCACCCCAATGTAACAGTCAATATTAAAGCTATAGTTACCCTTAAACTCGTTGGAACACTCGGCCAGGGCCGGCCGGGGAGAGGCCAGGACCAGCCCGGCGAGAAGGACCAGGACGGCGGGGGCAACGGCAGCAAATCTACCCATAGCTATCCACCCCCTCAGCCGGATTTCTCGGCCCGACCCACCAGGTCCACCATCCGCTGGATGGCCGCCTGGTCTGAAGGCCAGTTCTCAGCCCCTTCGGGCAGGGGCTTCGGCCTCACCCCGAAGGTTGCCTCCAGCCAGGCCCCATCCCAGACCCCGGTCCCGTGGGCCCGGGCCACCTCCTCATAGACCTTACGGACCCGGTCGGGGTCGGCAATCCCGGCT
>JAUQQI010000306.1:0-1123 GCA_030549955.1 Chloroflexota bacterium | reverse complement strand
CGGCGACCTCATCGTCACCTCCCCAAACTTGAAGTAGGCTGACCTCGCAAAGCTGAGCTCCCGGACCAGGCACTCGTAGGCGAACTCGTTGGCCCGGTCGGGGCCCTGGCCGGAATAGCAGCCCCAGAGGACATAGACCCTGGCGTAACCGCCGTCGGGAGTCAGAAGCCAGCTGAGCAGCTCAGTTTCCAGACCCAGTCGCCCGGAAAGGTTCCTGGTCGTCGGTCCCAGGTCAGCCACCAGCCGGCGCGAGTTTGTGCCGGTCCGCCGGTAGTAGAACCGGTCAATGCCCAGGATCTGGTGGGCTTCATCGGCGGAGTAGCCCATCTCCCGGAGCATCAGGAAGGCCACTTCCCGGCCGAGCAGGTCGTACTGGCAGGGGGAGGGCAGGCCGTAAAGCTGGCCCTGGGCGGCCAGGACGGCCTGGATGGGGGTGTCGGCGGCCACCAGCTGCCGCAGGACCCACTTAGAGGCGTCCTTCTCACAGGCGGCGAGGCGGGCTAAAAAGACCTCCCGGGGCGTGGGCTTGGGGGCCTCGGGAACGGCCCGGTGTGCCAGCTCCCATGCGGCCTTAAGCCGCAAGCCCCCGAAGACGACCAGCAGGACCAGGGGCGATACCCAGCCCGACCAGGAGCGCCCGGGTCCAGACGAAGAGGTGGCGCTTGCCGGTGAGCGGGTCCCGCCAGGTGAACAGGAAGAGCAGCTCCTTCCAGAAGGTCTTCAGCATCCGGAACTCCCCGGACGGAAACGAGGCCCGCGGCCGGGTCCGCCGCGGTTAAGGGTCAACCGCACTACTTCGCTCATCTTTTCTGAGAGAGATTATATCACCGGCCTGGCAGGGGCTGGACTGCAGGGTCGGGCGTTGCGAGGGGCCCGCCCGCCGCCCTGGGCCGGGGGTTCTGTCCGTCGCAAGGGCAACCGGCCTCCCGGCCGGCGTCGTCAGCCGGTCTCGTCGCCCCCGTTTCTGGACTGCGGTGGCGGATGGCCCGGATTTGGGGAAAGTTCCTTCTGAGCAGCCAGGTCAAAGAGAGCTCGGGGGAAGAGGTCAATGCCCGCCCGGGCCGCCTCCGGCCCGAACCTCGCCTGGAAGGACCGGCTCATTCCGGGGCCAGGCGAAGCCGGA
>JAUQQI010000282.1:2637-5151 GCA_030549955.1 Chloroflexota bacterium | reverse complement strand
GCCAAGATGGGCCGGGCGATTCTGGCCCAGCCGGGCGGCATTGCTTTCCAGATTTTTGACGCAAAAGTGCGGCGGCGGGGCCTGCTGCCGCCGACTTATGATAAAGCCACCGGCGAGCGGGCTGGCCGCCTTGAGGAGCTGGCCGAGAAACTCGGCATCAACGTCAAAAACTTTGTTGAGACGGTCAGGGCCTTCAATGCGGCCTGCCAGCCTGGAAATTACAATCCGAACCCGTTTAAGCCTGATGGGAAGCGGACCGAGGGGATTTATCCGCCGAAGAGCAACTATGCGGTGCCGATTGATGAGCCCCCCTTTGAAGGCTATGCGGTCTGCTGTGGGATAACGTTTACGTTTGGGGGCCTTAAGGTGGACCCGAAGACGTGCCAGGTCCAGCATGTTGCCGGTCGGCCGATCCCGGGTCTTTACACGGCCGGTGAGATGCTGGGCGGCCTCTGGCACTGGAACTACCCGTCGGGTTCGGGGATGATGGCCGGAGCGACCTTCGGCCGCATCGCCGGAACCAGCGCCGCCCGGGCCGCTCGGGAAACTGGCCCCTAGGCAACGCCGCCAGCCCGTGTCCCGAGCTCCGGCCCCAGCGGGCGCCCGATGGCCTGGCACAACGCTCTGAGTTCGGCCATAAGGTTGCCGAATTCGGCCGGAGTCAGGGATTGAAAGCCGTCGCTTAGGGCTGCGGCGGGGTTTGGGTGGACCTCGAGCATCAGGCCGTCAGCCCCAGCAGCAACCGCGGCCAGAGCTGCCCTGGTCACCAGTCCGGTCCGGCCGGTGCCGTGGGACGGATCGGCGATGATGGGCAGGTGGGATTCGAGCCGGGCCGTTATGATCGCGTTTATATCGAGGAGGTTACGGTAGTACTCATCGTCGAAGGTCCGGATGCCCCGCTCGCAGAGGATGACCCGGTCGTTGCCCCGGGCGAGGATATATTCGGCGGCCAGGAGCCACTCCCGGATTTTCGCGGCCATCCCCCGCTTGAGCAGGACCGGCTTGCCGGTCTCGGCGACGGCTTCCAGGAGGGCGTAATTGTCCATGTTCCGGCAGCCGACCTGGAGGATATCGCTGTAGCGGGCGACCAGGTCGACGTGCCTTTCGGAGAGGACTTCGGTAACGATGGGCATGCCGGTGAGCCGGCCGGCCTCGGCCAGGAGTTCTAAGCCGGCCTTACCCAGACCTCGGAAGTCGTATGGGGAGGTCCGGGGCTTGAAGGCGCCGCCCCGCAGGATATGGGCGCCGGCGGCCCGGACGGCCCGGGCTGTCTCGAAAAGCTGGGCTTCGGATTCAACCGAGCACGGCCCGGCAATGACAACGAGGCCGGGTCCGCCGACTTGGACGCCCTTGACGTCGATGACCGTCCGGTGGGGTCGGGCCTCCCGGGCGGCCAGCCGGTAAGGTTTGGTCCGATTCGGCCCCATCGCTTAACCTCCTTCCGGGGAAAAATTGAGGCCGCAGGCTTTCGGGCCTTCCGGCTGCCTGCGGCCTCGGGTTTGCCTTTTAACCGGTCGCTTTAGGGCGGCCCCCCGGTCAACGGCAATACCCGGCTACCCGCAGGCAGCCGGGTAAAGGTAAACCACCAGTAATACGGGTAAGCTGAAAGCTGAGCCAAATCGTTGACCGGCAAACAGGGCCTCATCGGGCCGATGATAGCAGATTTGGCTTCATGGGTTCAAGTTGTGTCGGGCCGAACCGTTCAGGCACCTTCCAGGGTGGGACCAGCGGCTCGAGGATGCGGGGCCGACCAGGCCGGCGCTCGCCGAGAAAAATCCCGAGCTGTCTCAGGCCCTCAAGCCGGCCCCGGAGCGGGTGGGGGTCCCGCCGCCGGACCAGGGCGTAGGTAACGGCCGCCAGGTCATAAGCCAGGATAAGGGGCAGGTCGGCGGCGGGGGCATTTTTGGCGGCCATCCAGACCTTGTTCCGGCCGAGAAGTAGCTTCTTAGTCGGGGAATTCTCACCGAGCGTCGCGCTGGTGATGTGCCGGACCCGGGCCCAGGGAACGTAGACGGTCCGCCAGCCGGCAGTTCCGGCCCGCCAGGCGAGGTCGGCATCTTCCAGGTAAGCGAAGAACCGCTCATCGAAGCCGCCCAGGTATTCAAGCATCGCCCGCCGGTAGAGGGCGGCCCCGGCCGAGGCCCCGAAAACTTCGCAGGCTGCCCCAGCTTCGGCGACGCGCCGGCCCCTGAGCCGGTCCCAGCAGATCGCGGCCCGGTCAATGGCGATGCCGGCGCTCTGGACCAGATCCGGGGCCTGGTCAAAGACCATCAGGCTTGCGGCGGCCCCGACGTCCGGCGCCCAGCTAATCGCGTCCAGAAGGGCCTCAAGCCAGCCGGGCTCCGGGAAGGCATCGTCGTTGAGGAGGGCGACGTATTCGGTCCGGGCGAGCCGTATGCCCTGATTGACGGCGGCCGCAAATCCGATGTTTTCTCGGTTGACGGTCCATCTAAGGTTGAGCTTCGGCGGTGCCTGGATGCTGGTGGCCGGGTAGCACTCGTTCCAGTCAACAAT
>JAUQQI010000282.1:0-2627 GCA_030549955.1 Chloroflexota bacterium | reverse complement strand
GAGGAGGCTTATCTTGCGGACGTAGGCTTCAAAATCGTGGCCGCTGGCCATGACTTCAATCCAGCGAATATACCGGACGCCCCCGGCCAGCGTGAGCAGGCTCGGGTCCTCAGCATCCGGAACCGAATACTCAACCCACCGCCCGCCGTCAACCTTTACCCCATGGTCGGTGCGTCGGCCCTCGAGATTCTGGATGTAGAAGCCCCGGACCCACAGCCGCTCGCCCCCATCGGCGCCCCGGTAAAGCATCCGGACCTGGACCGGGTATTCGCTGCCCAGGTAGCCGCCGCCCGAGAGGCTGTGCTGGTTTATACGGAACTCGACCGTAAGGCGCAGGGAGAGCAGGTCGGAGACGTCCCGGTTAATCTCCTGGTGCAAGAACATCTGGCAGGGGGTACCCTCGCTGTTGTGCCGGAAGAACCTGACGGCCTGGGAGCCGTCCACCCGGGCAAGCTCGAGGCGGTTTTCGACGGCGGGGGCAGCCCGGCAGGCCTCTTCGATGACGGGCTGCCAGGCCTGCTCATCAAGGCCCTGAGTGAAATCCCCGGCCCTTATCAGGTCCTCTTCCGGGGGCAGGGGGCCCTCGACTCGGCCGGGATAGACCACGGCCCGCTGAAGGGAGCCGAGGTTAACCTGGGACGGGCCGCTCCGAATGACGGCGTTTCCGAGCTGGCGGACCCGGACGTCAAGCCGGCTGTCTTCCTTGCGGACGGCGTAGTTGCCCTCGGCAAATTGGACCTCAGCGCCCCCGTCCAGGAGCCGGAACTCGGTCGGCCGTCCGCTGGGATGGGCAACGCCGAGAACGAGCCGTCCCGACCTGATGGTTAAATCCAGGAGGTAGCCGGGGTCACCGAACCGGAACCTGCGCAGTCGGCTGAAGGTAAGCTCGGTGCCGGGCAGGACGGAGATGGTGGAGCCGTCGGGCAGGCGGATGAAGGCGCTTGAGCCCTCGTCGGTCCGGACCTGGTCCGATTCGGCCAGGGTAGCCTGCGGTGGGGCGACAACCCAGTCCGAACTGCCCTGGCTGACGGGCCTGATCGCGACCGTGCCGCCGGTCACCGTTAGCTGGGCCTCCTGGACCACCGTCGCCGAGTGGATGAACCAGCGGACGGCGAGGACGGCTCCGGCGCAGAGAAGGAGGTAAACCCCAAAGGCCGTCCAGAGGACGGCCCAGGCGACCGTCTCGGGTTTGAGGCCCCGGACCGTCATCATTGGGGCGGGAAGGTGATGGTGATAACCGCCCCACCGTTGCTTCCGAATCGGAGTCGGCCCCGCAGGTCCTGCTCGACGAGGGTTCGGACGATCCGGAGGCCGAGCCCCCCATCGCGGTCGACGTCGAAGCCGGGGGGAAGACCCGGGCCGTTGTCGGCAACGATAACCCTAACCTCCTCTTCGGAGTACTGACTGGTAATCTTGATGCGCAGGGGGCCTTCAACCGGCCGTCCGTGGTCAATCGCGTTGTTGAGGAGTTCGTTAAGGACCAGGCCAAAGACGGTCGCGGTCCGGGCCGGAAGGGTGATTTCGTCGCCGTCTACCCCGAACTCGACCCGGAGGTCGGGCGGTACCAGGTGGCTCAGGACGGAATCGGCGACCTGGTGGGCGATTCGCGCGAGGGTTGTGCACTCGGTCTGACCTTCGGAAAGGAGGTCGTAAACGGCGGCAATGGCCTCGATCCGGCTCAGGCTTTCTTTAAGGACGCGGCGGGCCTCCTCGGTTTTACTGCGCCGATACTGGAGGGAGAGGAGGGCGGCAACATTCTGGAGGTTATTTTTGACCCGGTGGTGCATTTCGGCGAGCATTGCGGACTTGGCCGCCAGGTTCCGTCGAGCCTCGGAATAGAGGCGGGCGTTCGTCAGGGCGACGGCCGCCTGGTCTGCGAATGTTGAAAGGAACATCACCTCGTCGGGGTCGAACTCGTGGCGTTCACGGGAGTAAATGCCCAGGGCGCCGAACGTTCGGCCGTGGGTTGACAGGGGAACGCAGAAGACGGCCCGGAAGTCGGTTACTTCGCCCAGGGGAACGACCTTGCGGCCGATCAGCTCAGCCGTGTCGGGGATAACCACCGGCAGGCCGGTACGAACTACGAGGCCCGGGGTGGTTTCGCCGGGTCGGGCCCGCCAGGTCCGGATGAGGTCTTCCGGCAGGCCGTGGGCGGCAACGATGCTTAAAAACTCGGAGTCGGGGTCAAGCTCGAAGATGGCCGCCGCGTCGCACCCGGTCAGGGTTACGGCCTGGTCGACGATGACTTTAAGGACCTGACCGATCTCCAGGGTCGAGGTCATCAGGTGGAAGACCTGCTGAAGGGTGGAAAGCTGGGCGACCTTTTCCTGGAGTTTCTGGTCGGTGTAGCTGTAGAGGCGGGCGTTTTCGATGGCAATGGCGAGCTGGCCGGCGACGGTCTCAAGGAAGCTGAGCTCGTCCGGGGTAAAATCCCGGGGCTGGCGGGTCATCAGGTTCAGAACGCCGACCAGCTTGGAACCGCTTCCGGTGAAGAGGATAATGGGAACCGAGAGCATCGAGTTATACGGCTCCTCGCCGAGGCCTGGGGCCACCATGAAGCGGGGGTCGCCCCAGGCGTCCCGGACGGCAATGGGCCGGCCCTGGACGGCGGCCAGGCCGGTGATGCC
>JAUQQI010000331.1 GCA_030549955.1 Chloroflexota bacterium | reverse complement strand
CGGTGGAGGATTTCCAGGATCTTTTAAAGATTCTTCAGCAGCACCCCGGGTGGCGGATGCAGCTCTGGGCGGCGCTGGCCGGCGAGGAGCTTCTGCGTCTGCCCGGGGAGTTCCGGGCCTTCCGGGAAGAAACCGAGCGGCGATTTGGGGAGCTGACGGAGGCGGTCCGGCAGCTGGCCGAGGCCCAGCGCACGGCTGAGAAACGAGCTGGCCGGCTGGCTGAGGCCCAGGCCCGGACCGAGGAACGGGTCGAGGAGCTTGCCCGGGCTATCGGGGCCCTGCGCCGGGAGGTTGGAGTCCTGGCCAAGACTGCTGGTGTAACCGCCGACGCCATCGACATTTTCGGGACGCCCGGACCCGTGGCAGTGGACCTGGCCTTCCCGGTCCGGGACCCTGCCGGACGGGTCCTCACCGTCGTGGCGGCCTCTCGCCCGGTGGCATCCGGGATTGGGCCCGCCGGGCCCGGTCCGAGGGCTTCAAGGAGGCCTTGAGCCGGGCCGGCCTGCGGGCCATGGCCGGGGGCGTCGGCCTGGTCACCCCGCGTGGGGAGCGGGTCCCGCCCGTGGAGGTCGCCTGAGGGCCGGGGTAGGCGCCGTTGGAGGAAGGCGCTGGCCCCCCTGCTGGCGCTGACTGGTGCCAGGCTGGCAGGGAACAGGGGATGACCGGCTGCCCTGTGCCGCCGGGTGTGAGCGGGAACCTGGCCGGGTGGGCCAATCCGGGCTGGCCAGGCCAGCCGGTCTTTTGGGGCGCTCTTCTCGATTCGGGATAAGGCCTGCTTGAGGCTGGTCCCCGACCGATCGGGCCGTGTCCTATCTCCCGACCTTAAGGTCAGCAGTTTTCCACCATTTTGGCCGGCGCGGGCAGATGCTGGGGGACGGAAAAGGTCAGGATCAGGTGCCGCGGGCACCTTTGGCGCAGGCGCCGGTGCTCCCCTCTTACGTCCCGCCCACGGTGATCCCTCGCTGGTCGGACTCGGGTTGCCGGCCGCCGGCCCCAGCGGATCCGGAAGGTTGCAAGGACAAATCTCAGCCGTAAGGGGGTTAAACTCGGCTCAGTTCCCCTCACGCCGGTAACGAAATTCCGGCCGCCTGATAAGCTCCCGGTAGGAGCCGAACCTGGCTTCGGCCGCCGGCTCGTCAACGAGGTCAAGGGGGTCATAGTGTTCGTCTTCGGCGGTGGGGAAAATCCGCAAAATCTCGTAGGTAGTTGTCCGCTGGGCCGGGATCCGGCCGCTATCCCGGATGAGCCGGCGTATCTCCCGGGGCCGCAGCCGCTGCCCGAAGGGCGCCCCGGCGGCGGTGGAGATGGATTCATTCATCAGCGTCCCCATGAAGTCGTTGCCCCTGGCGTTGAGGCAGAACTGGGCAAATTTCGGCCCCTCCTTCACCCACGAGACCTGGATGTTGGGGATCCAGTTATTGAGCATGACCCGGCTTACGGCGTACATTTTGACTACCTCCGCGCCCGTGGCCCCGGGCCTCACCCCGGCCACCAGCCCCTTCCGCCACATGGGCGCCTCCTCATGCACGAAAGAGAGGGGGATAAACTCCGTAAAGCCGCCGGTCTGCCGCTGGATCTCCCGGATGAGACCGATGTGGGCCGCCTTCTGCCGGTCCGTCTCCACGTGGCCATACATGATGGTGGCCGTCGTCGGAATCCCCAGCCGGTGGGCGGTGGTTATCACTTCCACCCACTGGCTTACGCTTATCCGCCCCGGACTTATCCGCCGCCGCAGCCCGTCGTCTAAAATCTCGGCCGCCGTCCCCGGCAGTGAACCGAGGCCCGCGGCCTTAAGGGCCTTCAGGTAGTCCTCTACCGAGCATCCGGCCCGAACCGCCCCGTAAACCACCTCCTCCGGGGAGAAGGCGTGGATGTGCAACCCCGGCGCCGCCCGTTTGATGGCCCGGGTAAGCTCCACGTAAAAGTAGCCGTCCAGCTTCGGCGGCAGCCCCGCCTGAATGCATACCTCGGTGGCCCCAAGTTCCCAGGCCTCCACCGCCCGCCGGACCACCTCCTCCGGCGGCAAAAAGTAGCCTTCGGCCTCCCGGTGCCCCCGGGAGAAGGCGCAAAAGCCGCACCGCTTAATACAAACGTTGGTAAAGTTAATGTTGCGGTTAATCACGTAGGTGACCACATCCCCCACCCGCCGGCGCCGCAGCTCATCGGCCACCAGGATGAGGGCCCAAAGCTCGGGGCCCGTCGCCCCGAAGAGCCGTTCCCCCTCAGTAACAGTGATATCTTCCCCGGCCAGGGCCCGCTCCAGGATTTCGACGAAGTCAGGCGCCAAAGACCGAATCTTTCGCGGCCAAAGCTCCGCTAAAGGCATCCAGTCAGCCTCCTTCAGTAAGGTCCTTCCAGCTCCGGCCGGACGAGACCGGAACCGTCCGTAAAGGCGAGAACCTTCGCCCGGAGACCCTCAGGGATAAATTCCGGCCGCCCCACGTACTCCGGGTAGACGGCCAGCCGCTCCCGCAGCTGAAACCCTTCGGCCCGGCAGACCTCCTTAAGCTCCCGTACCTTCGGCCAGGGCGCCTCCGGGTTGATGAAATCCGGGGTCAGGGGCGAGATTCCGCCCCAGTCGTTTATCCCCGCCCAGAGGTAAGCCCTGTAGTCGGCCGGGGCCAGGTTGGGCGGCGCCTGGATGTTCATTTCCGGCAGGATGAGCCGGGCAATCGCAATCGTCCGCAGCATCGTCCCCAGCCCGGGGGCCGGGTGGTCCGCCATGGGGGTGCCGGCCTTCGGCCGGAAGTTCTGAATGATCACCTCCTGGATGTGGCCGTACGCCTGCTGCAGCTCCCGAATGGCAAAGAGGGAATCCACCCGCTCCTCCGCCGTCTCCCCAATCCCCACCAGGATCCCAGTAGTGAAGGCCACCTGCTGCCGCCCGGCCGCCGCAATGGTCCTGAGCCGCACCCGCGGCACCTTGTCCGGGCAGCGGTGGTGGACCAGCCCCGGCCGCAACAGCCGTTCGGAGACCGTCTCCAGCATCAGCCCCATCGAGACGTTGTACGGTTTTAGGGCCGCCACCTCGGCCTCGGTCATGACCCCGGGGTTGGCGTGGGGCAAAAGCTTCGTCCGCTCCGCCACCAGGGCGCAGACCGCTCGCAGGTACTCCAGGGTCGAACCGTAACCCTCCCCCGCAAGCCAGGCCCGGTAGGCCGGATACCGGGCCTCCGGCCGGTCCCCCAGCGAAAAGAGCGCCTCCTTGCAGCCAACCCGCTCCCCGGCCCGGGCGAGGGCCAGCGCCTCTTCGGGGCTTAAGGTTCTGGCCCCAGGCTCACCGGGCGCCCGGACGAAGGCGCAGTAGGCGCACCGGTCCCGGCACAGGTTGGTGAGGGGGATGAACACCTTCCGGGAAAAGGTCACCACACGCCCCTTGCACCGGTCCCGCAGCCGCCCGGCCGCCTCCAGCAGGGCCCAGAAGTCCGGCCCCTCGGCGTAGCAGAGGGCATAGGCCTCCTCCCGCCCGGGCGGAACCCCCGCAAGGGCACGGTCCAGGACCCGCCGGACCTTCAGGCCCGGGCCCGAACGCACCCCCACCATCAGTCGGCCGCCGCTGGAGGCTCCTTGCGCCGGAGGACGTGCTCCACCAGGTTCATCGGGCAGAACGGCCCGCACATGGAACAGGCCCGGGTCCGGGAGGCCCGCTCGGCGAAGATCCGCCGGGCCTCCTCCGGGTAGAGGGCCAGGGCAAACTGGCCCTCCCAGTCCAGCCGGTACCGGGCTTCCGACATCCGCCGGTTGCGCTCCAGCGCCTTCGGATGTCCCCGGGCCACATCCGCCGCATGGGCCGCGACCTTAAAGGCCACGACCCCGGCGTAGACGTGCTCCGGCGCCGGCAGGCCCAGGTGCTCGGCGGGAGTAAGATAACACAGCATGTCCGCTCCGTACATCCCGGCTAAGGCCCCGCCGATGGCCCCGGCGATGTGGTCAAAGCCAGCCGCCGTATCCACTGGCAGCATTCCCAGAATGTAAAAGGGGGCGCCCCGACAAAGCTTTTTTTCAAGCTGGACGTTGGTCGCCACCTCGTTTAAGGGCACATGGCCCGGCCCTTCCACCATCACCTGGACCCCGGCCCGCCGGGCCCGCTCGACCAGCTCCCCCAAAACGACAAGCTCGGCCACCTGCGCCCCATCCAGGTCATCAGCCAGGCAGCCCGCCCTTAACCCGCCGCCTAAGCTCAGCGTCATGTCATAGCTTCGGGCGCTCTCCAAAAGCCAGTCGAAATGCTCATAGAGGGGGTTCTCGGCCCCGTTTTCCAGCATCCAGGCCGCCAGAAGACCACCGCCCCGGGAAACGATGCCGGTCACCCGCCGGGTGTTCCGGTAGTGCTCCAGGTTCTTTCGGGTCACCCCGCAGTGGACGGTAATGAAGTCGACACCCTCCTTGCCGTGCGCTTCGACCACCTCGAAAAGGTCGTCGGCCGTAAGCTCGAAAATCGAGCCCTTTTCTTTTGCGGCCCGGAACTCCGCCTCGTAGATGGGCACGGTCCCTAACGGCACCGGGCAGGCCTCCAGCAGCACCCGCCGGATAGCCTTCAGGTCGCCGCCGGTCGAAAGGTCCATCACCGCATCGGCCCCGGCCTTCAGGGCCAGCTCAAGTTTTTGGAGCTCCTCCTCGAGGTTGACGTAATCGTAGGAGGTTCCGATATTGGCGTTGACCTTGACCGAAAGCCCCTGGCCGATACCGGTGTACCGGCAAAGGCTTTTGTGGTTGGGATTAGCCGGGATGACCGCAAGGCCTGCGGCAACCTTCTGACGGACCTCCTCGGGGCAGATGCCCTCGGCCTCGGCCACATAGGCCATCGCCTCAGTGATAACGCCCTTGCGGGCCAGCTCCAGCTGGGTCGGCACGGCTCCACCTCCAGTCTGATTTTCCTCCAGGGGGAAGCCGGCAATGGGGACGGACCTTCCCTCCGCCGGCATTACCCGGTTCAGGTTCCGGGGGTCGGCCCCGCATTAAGGGACCCTCTCAGCCCGGTTGGCCCGAGCTCCCCCAGGTCCTTCGCCCAATTATATCACGACCCACCAAAATGCCCCAGGACTGCGAACCGGTCCGCAGGCTCAAGCCTGTGGCCGCCATCCCCATGGGGCAGGTCGCCCGTCGCTCAAAGCCGAGTGCCTGCATGCCGCCCGCTCGGCCAGGGTAGGGGACCGCCCCC
>JAUQQI010000231.1:2039-5168 GCA_030549955.1 Chloroflexota bacterium | reverse complement strand
GCCGTCACGATTATCCCCTCCGCCGCGGGCGCTTCGGTGAGAATAACTATGGGTGAGTTCTACTTCAGGCCGGATACGGTTACCCTTAAGGCCGGCCAGGAAGTGACCATCGAACTGGTAAACGAGGGTGCTGTCGAACACGAGTTCATGGTCGGTCGGGAGGTCCATTTCGAAGACGGCCGGCCCGAGGGGTATAAGGACGACTTCTTCCGGGGCATCGATGTCCGCTACGTCCTGGATAAGGCCAAGTTCGAGCGGGAGCCCGAACACGGCACCGAGGTCGAGGTCGAGCCCGGCGGCAAGGCTGTGCTCACCTTCGCCGTCCCCCAGGACCGGGTTGGCCAGTGGGAGTTTGGCTGCTTCGTTTCCGGCCACTACGAGGCCGGGATGAAGGGCCGGCTCGTCGTGACCCGGTAAAATCGTTAAGCCTCCTTCTCGCCCGGCAGACCCGGCCTGTAGACAGCCGGGTCTGCGTTTCTTGCCCACGGACCGGCGAAAGGCGGCGCTGAGGGCCATACCCGGACTGGAGGCCTGGGTGACGAGCGGGCCACGGCTGGCCCCATGGGCATGTTGGGACCGGGTCCCCGGGAAGGAGCCGCCCGACGGGGCAGGCTGAATTCAGCCACCGACCCTGACTCTGGGCTGAAGTAGCCTCTGGTGGCGGACCCCTGCTGGGGGATAGACCCCGGTCGCCCCGGATTTTGACAGCCCGGCCGCCCTCCCGGTAGAATCCTGAGTAGAGGTTGGAGCCGAGGTTGCCGGACGTTGCCCAAGCGAACTTACCAGCCGAAAGTCCGACGCCGCAAGCGCGTGCACGGGTTTCGGGCCCGGATGAGCACCCGTACGGGCCGTGAGGTCCTCCACCGACGGCGCCTTAAAGGACGCCACCGGCTCACCGTTTGAACCGGGAGCGCCGTTTAACCCGCCGGCGCGAATTTGATGCTGTCCTCAGCCAGGGACAAGGGTGGACCAGCCCGCTCTTCGTCGTGAGGGCCTTGCCGACGGGCCTGGGTGTTACCCGGTTCGGATTCATTGTAAGCCGCCGGGTCGGCAAGGCCACGGCCCGAAACCGGCTGAAGCGGCGCCTCCGGGAAATCTGCCGGCAACTTCCGGTCCGGCCGGGTTATGACATTGTTATAATTGCGCGGGAGCCGGCAAAATCGGTGGACTTCTGGCAGATAAAGGAATCCCTCCGGGAACTCTTCCGGAAGGCCGGCCTGCTTGCAGAAGCCTGATGCCAACCCGGCTAGTTCTCAGACTGATTCGCCTGTACCAGCAGACAATCTCGCAGGTTACGCCGCCGAGCTGCCGTTTCATCCCGTCGTGCTCGGAGTACGGTTACCAGGCCATCGAAAAACATGGCCTGCTCCGGGGGGGCTGGCTTACGGTCAAACGCCTCGTGCGGTGCAACCCGTTCAATCCCGGCGGATACGACCCGGTCCCGTGAGCCGACTCGGCACTGTCCTGACGGCTGGTCTGCTCGTCGGTCTCGTTGCATCGTGCGCCCCACCGGGGCCCCACGGCTGGGCGAACGTCGCCTTCGGCCCGGCCGGCCCGGGCCGGTCCCTGGTCTACCTGGTCGGGGCCGAGGCGAGACTTTTCGCCCTCGACCCGGACACCGGCGAGGTTCGCTGGCAGTTTCCCCAGGAAATGGACCGGAACCTCACGGCGGTTTACGGGCCGCCGGCGGCCGGTAACGGCCTCGTGGTGATAGGTGCCTACGACCGCAAGGTCTACGCCCTTGACGCGGCCACTGGTGACGTCCGGTGGGAATTTGATACCGGCGCCCCGGTCATCGCCGGACCCGCGATGGCTGCCGGAATTGTCGTTGTGGGAAACGGGGCCGGGCGGGTTGTCGGCCTGGACGCGGCTTCAGGTCAGGTGCGCTGGGAGCAGTTTGCTGAACGGCCCATCTGGGCAAGACCGGTGGTCGCCGGAACAACGGTCCTGGTCGCCGGAATGGACCGCTATCTTCGGGCCCTCGACCTCAGGACCGGGCAGGTGCAGTGGACGTTCCGGGCCGACGGCGCCCTGCCTGGAGCTCCGGCGGTTGGGCAGGCTGCCGTCTACTTTGGGGGGCTCGACTCGGTCGTCCGGGCCGTGGACCTTGAAAGCGGCCGGGAGCGCTGGCGGCTCACCGTTGGCCACTGGGTCTGGGCAAGCCCGCTGGTTGACGGAAGCACCGTTTACGTCGCGGCCCTCGACCAGAACGTCTACGCCATCGACGCGGCCACCGGCCAGACGAGGTGGGTTTACCGGGCTGCCCACCGGGTGAAAGCGGACCCGGTCCTGGCGGACGGAGTGCTGGTGCTTGCCGACGACGGCGGACAGGTCGTGGGCGTGCGGCCGTCAGACGGTCAGGTGCTCTGGGGCGGGCAGGAGCAGAACCTGGGTGCGCCGGTCGTTGGAGCCGTCGCGGCCGGTCGGGGCCGGGTCTTTGTTGCGGCCCAAAACTATTGGGTATACTCTTTTGATAGTGTAACGGGCGCGCCGAAATGGCGGATTCAAACCAGGAAATAGTCTGTTAAGAATGCCTTCAATCAGCGACCTGTTCAACCTTTTGCTCTTCAACCCAATGGTCAATGCCCTGCTCGGGCTCTATGTGCTGCTCGGGCACAACTTCGGCATCGCCATCATCGCCTTTACGGTCATCGTCCGGACCCTGATGCTGCCCCTTACCCTGCGCCAGCTCCATGCCTCCCGAAAGCTCAGCCAGCTCCAGCCTAAAATCCAGGAGCTCCAGCGCAAATACCGGGACGACCGGGAAAAACTTTCCCGGGAGACGATGGCCCTCTACCGGGAGCACGGGGTGAGCCCCCTGGGGTGCCTGGTCCCGACCCTCATCCAGTTTCCCATCTGGATCGGCCTCTACCAGGCCATTGTCTTCGCCCTTTCCGACCGGCCCGAAGGGCTGCTTGAGCTTTCGAAGCATATCTACCCGTGGCTGAGCATGGTTCACCAGGCCATTCCCCTCAATAACCGGTTTCTCTGGCTCGATCTGGCCCATCCGGACCCGCTCTACATCCTGCCGGTCCTGGTTGGGGTATCGACCTGGGTCCAGCAGAAGATGATGACGATGCCTTCGGCCGACCCCCAGCAGCAACAGATGAACCAGATGATGCTGGTAAC
>JAUQQI010000231.1:0-2029 GCA_030549955.1 Chloroflexota bacterium | reverse complement strand
GATGCCCCTGATGTTTGCGTTTTTTACCATTCAATTTCCGAGCGGGCTGGCGATCTACTGGCTGGTGTCAAACCTGATAAGCATTGTGATCCAGTACTTTGTGACCGGCTGGGGAACCCTGGAGTCGACGGTGTTCGCCGGGTGGGCGGGCCTCCGGAAGCTCTCCGGCCGGCTCCGAGCGGTCGTCCGCCGGCGAGGAATTAGCCCGAAGCCGGCAACCGGCCGGCGCAGATAACGAGGGGGAGATGTGATGGAATTGGAGACCAGGGAATACGAGTTTTCAGCCCGGAGCGTGGCTGAGGCGATTCGAAAGGCCGAGCAGACGCTGGGTCGAACCCGGGATGAGCTTGATATCTTTGTCGTAACCGAGGGCCGGGGCGGCATCCTTGGCCTCGGCGGTGAGGATGCCCGGATCAGGGTCAGGCTCCGCAATGCCAGCGGCCTGGCCATTCCCAATGACTTTGATGAGGGCGAGCGCCAGCTGGCCATTGCCGCCTGGGATGTAATCCACTCCCTGCTGGCGGGCCTCGGCCTTGAGGCCGCCGTGGAGGTCCGGCGGCCGGCGGCCGGCGAGCCCACCCTCGAGCCGGCGCCGATAACCCTGAATCTGCAGGGCGACCAGGTCTCGGTCCTGATCGGCCGGCGGGGTGCAACCCTGGCGAGCTTTCAGTTTCTTGTCAATCACCTGCTCGCCCGGCGCTTCCAGGACCGGGCATCTGTTAACATCGACATCGAAGACTACCGGGTCCGGCGGGTCCAGAGTCTGAAGGCCCTCGCTATGCGGGCGGCCCAGAAGGTTGTTCGGACCCGCCGTCCGGTGCCCCTGGATGCGATGCCCGCGGCCGAGCGCCGCATCATTCACCTGACGCTGGCGAACCACCCGGACGTCACGACCCAGAGCACCGGGACCGGCGAGGCCCGGCGGGTCGTCGTTATGCCCCGGCGGCCCCGCGGCCACCCCCGGGGCCCGGTTCGCCGGCCCTTCCGGCCCCGTCCCCGGCCTTGATTGACTACCTGGTCGTCGGCCACGTAACCCGGGACGTTATCAATGGCCGGGAGCGACCGGGCGGAACGGTCCTCTATGCCGGACTGCTGGCGGCCAGGTGGGGCCTCAAAGTCGGGGCCGTGACGTCGGCCGAGCTGGGCTGGTTCGAGCAGGCGGTTTTCGGCCAGGCACCCGAATTCGGACCTGACGCCAATGTCGGGAAGGTCCGCTGGGTTATCCGGGAAGCCGACCGGACGACCACCTTTGAGAATGTCTACACGGCCGCGGGCCGCCGGCAACGGCTCCTGGCCCGGGCCGCGACCCTGGGACCCGACGATATCCCGGCGGGCTGGCGGCCCCGGATTCTTCACCTGGGGCCGGTGGCCGACGAGCTCACCTTAACTTCTGGGTGGTTGAGGTTTAAGGCCCGGTTTCTGGGTTGTACGGCCCAGGGCTGGCTGCGGCGGTTCGGCCCGGACGGGCGGGTCGAAAGCCGCTGGCGGCCCGAGCTTGCAGCCCTCTTCCGGCATTTTGACGCGGTAGCCCTTTCCGTCGAGGACCTCGGCCCGGACCTCGGCCTCGTTGAATGGCTGGCCGGGCAGGTCCGGTGTCTGGCCCTGACCCGGGCCGAGGCCGGGGTTGACCTCTGGGTCGGGGGCCGACATTATCAGGTTCCCGCCTTTGCCCGGCCGGCCGTGGACCCGACCGGGGCCGGGGACGTCTTCGCGGCCGCCCTCTTTATCGGGCTGGATGCGGGGGCTGACCCCGTGTCGGCTGCCCGGGCCGCGGCCGCGGCGGCCGCCATCAAGGTCAGCCTGCCCGGACTGACCGGCGTGCCGGCCCGGGGGCAGGTTGAGGTTGAGCTTGCCGGTGCTTTACAATCACCCGAAGGAATGGCCGGAAAAGGAGACAGCCATGGCCGAAATTGAGGTCGGGATGCCGGCTCCCCCTTTCTCCCTGCCTGTCTCCAGGGATGCCCGGGTGTCGTTGTCCGACTACCTGGGCCGGAAGCCGGTAGTCCTTTGCTTCTACGTGGCGGACTTT
>JAUQQI010000271.1 GCA_030549955.1 Chloroflexota bacterium | reverse complement strand
GATAAAACTCAACGCCTGGTCCCGGGCCGCCCGAACCACGTCGAAGGCCTCCTGATACCGGGCTGGAACCTGGCGGCCGGCGTACCCAACCCAGGTGATGTCGGCGTAAATCCCGCCGGGCCGGCGGGCCCACAGGTCAATGAGCACCCAGTCTCCGGCCGATATCAGCGCCCCGGACCCGGCCGGCGGCTCGTAATGGGGGTCGGCCGAGTGGGCATTAACCGAAACGTTCGGACCGGAGTCCGACTCGAGGCCGGCCGCCGCAAACCGCCCCCGGATGAACTCGACGACCTGGCCCTCGGTAACCTGACCGAGATTCTCGCCAATGAACCCAAAGGCCTCGCCCACAATCCGACCGAGCTCCCCGGCGGCCGCCAGGTGGGCAGCAAGGTCCTCCCCGGTCCAGCAGGCAAAGACCTGCTGGTAAAGGTCAGCCGAAGACTCGACCTCAAACCCGAGGGCGCCCAGTAGCTCAAACGTCCCGGCGTCGACGTACGACATGATGGGCAGGGCCCCGCCCGGCGAATACTCCATCAGAACCCGCCGACCATCAGGGAAGAGGTCACAGAGCCGGTCGGCCAGCTCAGTTCGGTTCCGGTAGACCCGCCGCTCGAGGCCGGCGAAGCCGCCCGCATCGACCTGGTGGACCACCAGGACCGGGTCGCCGTCCGCTCTGAAGACAAGAAAGGCCCGCCGCGTCCCACTTGTGCGGCCAACCAGCTCCGCGAAGACCGGATTGAGTCCCCGGAAGTCGTAGACCAGCCAGCCGGCCAGGCCCTTTTCGGATAAATAAGCCCTTATCCTGCCGATAACCTGCGGGTCCAACAGAAAGCTCCGGGCTCAGGTTGGATTTCCGGGAACGGAGCTCGGCACTCGGCCAGCCTCAGGGCACGCCTGCGGGTCGGCGGTGTGGCCCGCCGGTCCGAGATACGGTTTAGACCAGGTAAATTCGTCCCAAGCGGTACTCCCGAAGGCCCGGCGAAAGGACTCTCGATGGGATGATATAATACCGGCAGACACCTGTCAATTGCCCGTTCAGCCAGCGCAACCTTCCGGAAAGCAGGACCATTCGATGGTTGCCGACTTAATGGATAAAGTTGTATCCCTCGCGAAGCGGCGGGGGTTTGTCTTCCCCAGCGCCGAAATCTACGGCGGCCTGAGCGGCGTCTGGGACTACGGCCCCCTGGGCGTCCTGCTTAAAAATAACATTAAAACCGCCTGGTGGAAGGCAATGGTTCAGGAGCGGGACGACGTCGAGGGCCTCGATTCAGCCATCCTGACCCACCCGATGGTTCTCAAGGCGTCGGGCCACGTTGACACCTTTGCTGATGCCCTGGTCGAGTGCAAGCAGTGCCACCTCCGGTTCCGGGCTGACGAGGTTGGGGATGCCTGTCCCGAATGCGGCGGCCGGGAGTTCACCGAACCCCGGATGTTCAACACGATGTTCAAGACCTACTTCGGCCCGGTTGAAGAAGAGGCGGCCATCGTCTACCTGCGGCCCGAGACCGCCCAGGGCATTTTCGTAAACTTTCTCAACGTCCTCAATACCACCCGGCGCAAACTCCCCTTTGGTATCGCCCAGATCGGGAAGGCGTTTCGCAACGAGATAACGACCGGAAACTTCATCTTCCGGGACCGGGAATTTGAACAGATGGAGCTCGAATACTTCGTCAAACCCGGAACGGACGAGGAATACCACCGCTACTGGGCCCAGGAGCGGCTGAACTGGTACCTCCGGTACGGCCTCAAGGCCGAAAACCTCCGGCTCCGGACTCTGGAGCCGGAGGAACTGGCCCATTACTCGAAGGCGACCGTCGAGGTCGAATACCGGTTCCCCTGGGGCTGGAGTGAACTGGAAGGGATTGCGAACCGCACCGATTACGACCTGCGCCGCCACTCCCAGTTCAGCGGCAAGGACCTCACCTATTACGACGAGGAGAGCGGCCAGCATATCACCCCCTACGTCATCGAGCCGTCGGCCGGGGTGGACCGGGTTACCCTCGCCTTCATCCTGGACGCCTACGCTGAGGAGCCGGACAAGGAGGGGATCCGGGTCGTTCTCAGGTTCCACCCGGCCATTGCCCCCATCAAGGTGGCGGTTCTGCCCCTGAGCAAGCGGGAGCCGCTGATCCGGGTTGCGAAAGAGATACACCGACAGCTTCGGAAGCACTGGGTCGTTGACTACGACGAAACCCAGTCCATCGGGCGGCGTTACCGGCGGCAGGATGAGGTCGGTACCCCCTACTGCGTGACGGTCGACTTCCAGACCCTCGAAGACAACGCCGTCACCATCCGCGACCGCGATACGATGGCCCAGGTCCGGGTGCCGATTCCCGAACTGCCGGCGGCCCTGGCCGAAAGGCTCGGCACCGACTAGGGCGCCGTGTTCCGGGTCGTCCACTTTTCGGACCTCCACCTCGGGGTTGAAAATTACGGCCGCCTTGACCCGGCAACGGGCCTTTCAACCCGGGTTGGCGATTTTCTCAGGGCTTTCGACCACGTCATTGACTACGCCCTCACCCAGCAGGTCGACCTGGTCCTTTTTACCGGGGACGCCTACAAAAACCGGGACCCGTCCCCAACCCTCCAGCGGGAGTTTGCCCGCCGGGTCGTCCGCCTGCGCGAGGCGAACATCCCCATATTCCTTCTGGTCGGCAACCATGACGTGCCCCACGCCAGCGGCCGGGCCACCACCCTTGACATCTTCCACACGCTCGCCCTGCCGGGGGTCTACGTCGGCAACCGGCTGGGCCTTTACCGGGTCGAGACCAGGTCGGGCCCGATCCAGGTCGTTGCCGTGCCCTGGCTTTCCCGCCACCGGATTTTCGGACGGGAAGACCTCCGGGATAAGTCGCTGGAGGAGGTCAACCGGGCCCTCCTCGACTGGGCCCTCAGCCGACTCGATGAAGCCAGCGCGGGCATCGACCCCGAATGGCCGGCACTCCTTGCCGTCCACGGGGTTGTCGCCGGGGCCGAGCATGGGAGCGAGCAAAGCCTGATGCTCGGGGACGAGTACACCTGGGCCCAGAGCGACCTTGCCCGCCCGGAGTTCTGCTACGTTGCCCTCGGGCACGTCCACCGGCACCAGGTTATTCGCAGGGCAAGCCCGCCGATGGTCTACGCCGGAAGCCTCGAGCGGGTTGACTTCTCGGAAGAGCGGGAGGATAAGGGCTTTGTTGTGGTCGAAATTGACCGGGACGAAGGCGGCAGGTGGGCCGCCCGGTTCCAGTTCCGGCCGGTGCCGGCCCGCCGGTTTCTCACCATCGACGTTAACATCCGGTCCGACCGCCCAACCGAGGAGGTCCTCGAGGCCATTGAAGGCTACCCCATCGCCGATGCGGTCGTCCGCCTGAGAATCACAATCCCCCATGAACTTCAGCCCCTGCTCGACGTCGGCGCGATCCGCCGGGCCCTGAGGCCAGCCCGCTACGAGGTTATCAGCCGGATTCTGGTTGGCCGACCCCGGCCACCCCTTACGTTGCTCACCTGTCCGAACTGCGGCCAGGAATACCAGCTGGCCGACGCGGCCGACCGGCGGTGTCCCAAGTGCGAGGTGGAGCTGGTCTACCACGAGCTTGACCCGATCCGGGCCCTGGAATTTTACCTTTCCAGGCAGAACGTACCGGCCGAGCGGCAAAACCGGTTGCTCAGCCTCGCCCGGCAGCTTCTTAAAGAATTGACCGCCGAAGTGGTATAATTTCAAAAAACGGCCCTGAATGGCGATAGTCCTTAGTCCACCCCACAGTCCCCGCCGGGGAGGAGCGAATCATGCTTTTTGAGGAGAAGTTTGTTGGGGAAGGTTTAACCTTCGACGACGTTCTGCTTATTCCCGCCAGATCCGAGGTTCTGCCGCGGGACGTTTCGACCGCGACCTGGCTCACCCGCAACATCCGGCTTCAGATTCCCATCGTCTCGGCCGCCATGGACACGGTCACCGAGGCGGCCATGGCCATTGCGATGGCCCGCGAGGGTGGCATCGGCATCATCCACCGGAACCTCTCCATTGAGGAGCAGGCGGCCGAGGTGGACAAGGTTAAGCGTTCGGAATCGGGGATGATAACCGACCCCATCACCCTGGGACCGGATGACCGGGTCCGGGATGCCCTGGCCCTGATGGCCCGTTATCATATCTCCGGGATTCCGATTACCGAGAACGGCCGGCTCGTCGGCATTATTACGAACCGGGATGTCCGGTTTGAGTCAAATCCCGACCGGCCCATCCGGGAGGTTATGACCCGGGAGAACCTGATTACCGCCCCGGTCGGGGTCACCCTCGAAGAAGCCCAGGAGATTTTAAGCCGCCACAAGGTCGAGAAACTCCCCATCGTCGACGAAAATTTCAACCTTAAAGGGCTCATTACGGTTAAAGACATCCGCAAGCGGATCCTCTACCCGAATGCGACCAAGGATA
Organism: Chloroflexota bacterium; assembly: GCA_030549955.1. Lineage (GTDB taxonomy): Bacteria > Chloroflexota > Dehalococcoidia > JAUQQI01 > JAUQQI01 > JAUQQI01. The sequence goes on along the minus strand of JAUQQI010000271.1, from coordinate 765 downwards.
GCCGGGGCCGCCTGCGGGTTGGGGCGGCGGTGGGTGTCGGACCGGAAGCTATCGAACGGGCCGAGGCCCTTGTTGCCGCCGGGGTCGACGTCCTCGTCATCGATACCGCCCACGGCCATTCGGCGGCAGTGATCGAGACCCTTCGGGAGCTCAAGCGTCGCTTCCCGGTCGATGTCATCGCCGGGAACATCGCGACGGCTGAAGCCGCCGAAGAGCTCATCGCGAACGGCGCCGACGCGGTCAAGGTGGGCATGGGCCCCGGCGCGATCTGCACCACCCGGGTCGTTACCGGGGTTGGGATGCCTCAGGTTACGGCCATCTACCTGTGCGCATCAGTGGCCGCCCGCTACGGCGTCCCGGTCATCGCCGACGGCGGCATCCGCTACTCGGGCGACATCGCTAAGGCGATCGGGGCCGGGGCCGATTCGGTGATGCTCGGTTCCCTTCTGGCGGGCGTCGATGAGAGCCCCGGCGAGATCATTGTCTATCAGGGCGAGCGCTTCAAAGAGTACCGGGGGATGGGCTCCCTCGGGGCGATGAAACAGCGGTTTGCCCGGGACCGTTACGGCCAGACCGATATAGACTCCGAGGCCAAGCTCGTGCCCGAAGGCGTTGAGGCCCGGGTGCCTTATAAAGGGCCCCTTTCCAGCGTAATCTACCAGCTCGTCGGGGGCCTCAAGGCCGCCATGGGCTACGTCGGGGCCGCCACTATCGAAGAACTCAAGGCAAAGGCCCGGTTCGTCCGGACAACCCCGGCGGCGACGT
>JAUQQI010000269.1:4357-5183 GCA_030549955.1 Chloroflexota bacterium | reverse complement strand
CCCGGCATGCTCGACGAGACCGAGGCGATTCTGCGCTGGGTCGCCGAGGAGCTCGGCCCCGACACCTATATTACCGTCATGGCCCAGTACTACCCGGCCGGCCGGGTGCCGGAGCACTACCCGGAGATAAACCGGCATCTTTACCGGGAGGAGTTTGAGCGGGCGCTGGAAATTGCGGACCGGCTGGGCCTCAGACGGCTGGATGTTCGGAGCCGGGCGCAGGTCCGTCGGCTCAAGCCGGCACCGGTTAAAACCTGAAAAGCGGCCGGCGGGGAGAGCTTCCCCGCCGGCCGCTGGTGAGTTCGGGTCAGGGCTCAGGCGGTAGCGGCCTGGACCCGGATGTGCTTGGGCCGGACTTCCTCAGCCTTCGGCAGGCGCACGGTCAGGACGCCATGCTCGTACTTCGCCTCGGCCCGGTCAGCCTGGACCGGCAGCGGCAGGGTCAGCGTCCGGCTGTAGATGCCGGGCTGCCACTCGCACCGAATCCACTCCACCTGCTGGCCGTCGAACGGCTTGACTTCGGCCTTGACGGTCAGGGTATCGCCGGTGACATCAACCTGGATGTCCTCGGGCCGGACGCCCGGAATGATGAACTGGCAGACCAGCTCGTCGCTGGTATGATAGATGTTCACCGGCATGAAGTAGCCGCCGTCAAAGCCAAACCGGGCCAGCAGGCTGAAGGGCCGCATCAGGTCCAGGGTCTCCTCGAACAGCCGGTCAATCGCCTGCCGAAGCGGGACAGTGGCCCGGAACGGGTCATAGCGCTCCAGCATGCCTCCCACCTCCTTTTCTACTGGCCGGTGGGCCCTGGCCGGCCCTTACCGGC
>JAUQQI010000269.1:0-4282 GCA_030549955.1 Chloroflexota bacterium | reverse complement strand
GGCTGCCGGGGATGAAAACCTCTAAGCTGAAAGTGAGCTTATAACCCGGCCGGGTTATTGGCCGGGTGGAGGAGGTGTTAGATGCGAACCAGGACGGATACGAGCGCACCGGCGGCTCCGCCGGTCGTCCAGCCCCGCCCCGATATCGACCCGGAGCGGGTCCGCAAGCCGGACGATTACTGTCCCGAGCAAGTGCGCCGGCTGGCCTCGCCCGAAGTCGAGCCATGACCGTCGGCGTCTGCCCTGCGGTCGTGGAGTTCAGCCGGGAGCTTGGCCTGCCGTCGCCGTATGTGGTCTGCCTGGGCTACCTGCCGGTGCCCTACCGCTCATCGGCGGATAACGCCTGGCGAGTGCCGCTCCCACCGAACCGGCCCCTCAGCCAGGGCATCGCCGTCGTCAATGCCGACGTCGACCTCGGCCGGCTCCGGTCCGAAGACCCCCGGGCCTACGGCGAGTTTCTCAGGTCGGTTCCGGAGCTTGGGACGGCCCTGGCGGACATGCCAGTATGGGTAAACCGCGGACCCGGTGAGGCGATTCCGGGACCTGGGCAGGTTCCCGGGTGGCGGTCCGGGAACCCTGGCCAGGCCGTTTTCCACCCGCTTCTGGAGGGGATGTGCCGGGAGTGGGCCCGGTGGGTGACGGCGGCTCTGGCCTGGTTCTGGGCTGGCGAGGCCGCCCCGGAGATTCCGGTTTTCCCGGGAACGGAGGGCCTCAGCGATGACCGGGTGCGGGAGGTAATGGTTGCGGCCCAGCGGGAGGTCGACCGGGAAACCAACCGGCGCGGGCAAATGGGGGGCGGCCCGTTCGGGACCCGGGACTACGGGCTGCAGCTTACCGACCTGCCCTGGGAGCGCCAGCGGCGGCTGGCCGAGGCCCGGCGGTTTGTCCTTTACCGGTACGGCATTACGCCCGAAGTCTGGCGGGCGAACCGCTGGTCCCTGTGGGAGGTGCCGGACTATGAATAAAGGGGCCGAGCTTACGGTAACCCGGGAGCAGCTCTGGCTTGTTCATGACCTGATCTTCCTGGACGGCGAAGCCGAGGCGGTTGCACGAACGTTCCCGTTGGGCCGGGAACTGGTCGAGCGGGTCCTCCGACTCCTCCTTGAGGCCGAAGACAGCGGCCGTTCGACCGTAGCCCTGACCCTTGACCCCGAAGAAGCGTTCCGGCTGGCCCTTATGCTCAAATCGACTCACCGGGACGGGGCCGGTCAAAGCGTCCGGCCCCTCATCCTGGCCTGCATCCGGGTTGCCCTCGGCCTGGGGGATGGTGCGCGGGACGGCGATGGCGTCTGGGTTGACGACGAGCCGCTCCGCCGCTGGCGGAGCTGACGCCGGGCGCCCCCGCCGCCGCGGTATAATAACGGTGGTCGAAATCCGAGGGTGGGGGTTGCAGCCATGGTTTGTCCCGGTTGTAACCGACAGCTGGCGGACCCTGGCCGGCGGTGTCCGGTTTGCGGCTACCCGCTGCGGGAGTTCGTTGTCGAGTCCGTGCGCCGGGCTGCCGTCGCGACCGAGTCGCCGGGGCCGGCCCCGGCGGCCGAGTCGGAGCGGGTAGTTTATTTCAGCATGGGATTCGGCCCACCCCTGGAAGTTCGCAACCCCGGCCGGCTCCTGACGTTTACCCTGTTCGCCTTACCGATAGTGAGCGGCCTGGCCTTTGTCGGGCTTCCCTTGGCCGGTGTGCTTTTGTTTGCCGGAATGGACCCGGCAGGGTTCTGCTGGCATCAGGGCGCCGGGTTCCTGGGAGGTCTGGGGCTCGCCCTCGGGCTGACCTGGGCCGGTTCGGCCTGGCTGCACCGCCTTTTAAAGCCGTTTTCCTCCCGCCGGGGTTAAGTTGGCAGCGGCCGCAGGCATCCTTCGCCGGCCGGCAGCCTGGGGTCTGGCCTGGGTTTTGCTGGCGGGGATTATCAGCTGGTATATGCTGGGCCAGTTCAGGCCCCGGGCCGAGGGGCCGGCTGCCCGGTGGCCGAATCCGGGGGCTGAGGTCGAGCCGGTCGGCGAGCTTATCGGGCCGGCGGCCGTCATCCAGGAAGTTGTTCCGGAATCGGACGGGCTTATCGGAGTCGGGGTTGTGCTTTCAACGGGTGGGCGGTCGGATTTGCCGGGGGAGGTTATAATCCGGCTCAAGGCGAACCCCGGCTATGAGGAGGACCTGGCCGTCTACCGGCGGCCCCTTTCTGAGGTGAAGGATGGCGAGCTGTTGACGATGAAGTTCGGGCCTCTCTCCGGGGTGGCCGGACGGCGGCTATTTCTGGTGGTCGGGACGGTGGGGGCCGGTCGGGGCCAGACGATAACGGCCCTGCGCACCCGGGCCGACGTCTACCCCCAGGGCCGTCTTTTTGTTAACGGCCAGCCCACCCCCGGCGACCTGATATTCGCCCTTCAGTACCCACGCGACCTGCCAGCGATCTGGGCGACCCTGACCGGCAGCCGGGCCGGACTCCTGGCGCCGGCACTGGTCGTCGCCTACGTTGCCGCGGTATTTGGTGCCCTCGGTTTTTTGACGGGATTATACGAGTAGTTTTAACTTAAACTCCATGCCGACGTTAAGGTTTTTCCTGTCATTGGCCCGCGAACTTTTCTGGCCTCCTTCCACCTACGTTAACCTCAAGAAAGTGTGCCGCGTCGTTACCGAGGGCGGCCTGGGCGAACTCCGGTACCAGATTAAGGCATACCTGCGATGGATAGCCATCAGGGCAGACTCAGTTGGCGGCTATTCGCTATGGATACAGAGGCATGAGCCCAGGGTCGGCTCTCTCGGTAAACGGGTCCCCTTGCAGATGCACTATAGACCTAAGTTTAGTATTGTGATGCCCACCTTTAACCCGCAGCCCAAGCATTTAACGGCTGCTATAGAGTCCGTCCGCAGCCAGTGCTATCCCGACTGGGAACTGTGCATCGCCGACGACAACTCAACAGACCCTGCCGTCAGGGACCTGCTCAACGAGTACGCGGCCCGCGACGGGCGAATTAAAGTCAAATTCCTGGGCCAACGGCTCGGAATCGCCGGCGCATCAAATGCCGCCCTGGACCTGGCCACGGGCGAGTTCGTTGCGTTCCTCGACCACGACGATGAACTCGCCCCCTGGGCCCTTTATGAAGTCGCCCTGTCGCTAAATGCCGAACCTGACCTGGACATAATCTACTCAGACGAGGATAAGCTCGACGAGAACGGCACACGAACCGAGCCGTTCTTTAAGCCCGAGTTTTCACCTGAGACCCTGCTCGGCATGAACTATATTGGGCATCTGCTGGTGGTCAGGCGCGAGCTTATCGAAGCAGTTGGTCGGTTTCGGCCCGGGTTTGACGGGAGTCAGGATTATGACCTGGTGCTGCGCCTGACCGAACGGACATCGCGGATAAGACGGATTCCGAAGGTGCTCTACCACTGGCGGAAGGCGCCGGGTTCGGCCGCCGGGGACATCGCCGCTAAACCGTATGCGTATAAGGCTGGTCTTAGGGCAATCGAGGAGGCTTTGCAAAGACGGGGACTTTCCGGTGCGACAGAAGTCGTTGCACCTGGGTTGTACCGGGTCAGGTGGCAGCTCCGGACTACCCCGGTGGTCAGCATCATTATCCCGGTTCGGGATCAGGTCGATGTTTTTAGGCGCTGTGTGAACTCTATCTTTGAAAAAAGTACCTATCGAAACTGGGAACTGCTGGTTATTGACAACCAGAGTTGTGACCCTGCAACCCTGAAATTCTTTGCTGAACTGTCCGTATCCCCCAATGTTAAAATTTTAAAGTATGATGCCCCATTTAACTTCTCGAAGATCAACAACTTGGCGGCCGCTGAGGCCCGGGGGGATATTCTGCTTTTCTTAAACAACGATGTTGAAGTGGTAACGCCGGGTTGGCTCGAAGAGCTTTTGGGGTTTGCTCTGCAGCCCGAAATCGGAGCGGTGGGGGCGAAACTGCTGCTACCCGATAACCGGGTCCAGCATGGTGGTGTGGTACTGGGGCTGAGCGGCGGGGCTGACCATGCCTTTTACGGTTTGCCGGCTGACCATCCGGGTTATTTCGGTCTGGCCATGGTGGCCCGGAACTGTTCGGCGGTGACGGCGGCCTGCCTGATGACCCGCCGGGAGGTCTTTGAAAAAGTGGGAGGCTTTGACCCGGTGCTGGACGTAGCTTTCAACGATGTCGACCTTTGCCTGCGGATTCTGGCGGCCGGTTACCGGGTAGTCTGGACTCCCTTCGCCGTCCTGTATCACTACGAGTCCTCTACCCGCCGGAAGGCCCATCCGGCCGAGAATACCCGCTATTTCCTTGAAAAATGGGA